>JAWXBN010000028.1 GCA_034440155.1 Verrucomicrobiota bacterium
TATTTTATTACCGTGGCAATCCTGACCATTGCCTGGGTGCTGAGTTTTTTTATTTTTATTATTTGTTCCTTTATGCGGGGTATTCTCTGGGGGATCCTCTGTCTTTTCACCGGATATATTGGCGGCCTCATTGCCGTTCTCGTGCCGGGAGACGACCGTCCGGTCAAATCATTCCTTTTGAGTATCACCTTGATGATCCTGCTCATCGGCGCAGCCGGGGGTGGAGGCTATTATTTCTCCTCAGAACTGAAAAAATATGTGCTCGCCGATAATAAACTTTATATTCAAGAGAATGGGGAACTCAAGGAATTACCCGCCCCCAAAAACAAAAATGAAGTCATCTTTCAACAAATGATCACCGAAATCATCCGTCAAAGCGGAGGCCGTGGTTTAGATCCCCAGTTCCACGGAAAAGATGGTAAACTGAATTTTGCGGCGATTCCCGCCAGTGTTTTTGAAGTCACAGCGATAATGGGAACGGAAGGCACACAAGACTTTAATGTCATGTTCAATAACAACCCGGATTACTCGCTGAATGTCGGCGAGTCATTCAGATTTAATTATCAAGGGCGCTCCGTCGATATTAAACTCAAGGAAGTAACCCCTCACTCTGTGATATTAGTCACAGATCATGGGGAAATCAAAGTGCCACGGGACAAAAAGGAGAATGTCACCGAGGGCGACCCCTTGACACAAACTGCAGAATCGACAACTGAGGCACCAACCACTCCATCCCCCTCGCAGGAAGGCATCAGTGCCAGCACTTTCAAAATTACCGCCATGATGGGGCAGGAAGGCACTCAAGACTTTAATGTCATGTTTAATAATAATCCGGCTTACTCCGTGGATGTCGGCAAATCATTCTCCTTTGATTACCACGGAAAAAAGGTCGATGTGAAGCTCATGGAAGTCACGGCCAATCATGTGATTCTCGTCGCCGATGGCCAAGAGATTAAAATCAACCGTGTGCTCCAAGAAGAAGCCTCCGAGGGTGGCCAAGTCGCCCAAGAAGGTTCTGCTGGCGGCGGAGGATCTACTTACCAACAGGGCAAATGGCTGACGAGTTATTCATTGGCACAAAATTATGCAAAGGAACTCAATCGCCCGATCCTCATCTTTTTCACAGGCTCGGACTGGTGTGGATATTGCATAAAACTGGATAAAGAAACCTTTTCACAACAGCGTTTTAAGGACTACGTAAAGGATAATTATATCCTTGTGAAAATTGATTTTCCCCGCGGCTATAAACTCTCCACCTCCCAGACCCAGGCCAATGAAGCATTGGCTCAGAAATTCGGTGTGGACGGTTATCCGACCGTCTATCTCGTCTCTGCGGACGGCAGTAAGACCAGTGAAAAAATGGGTGGATACCAAGGTGATAACCTAGCCATCTATCTCAAGCTCTTGGAAGAATTCAAAAAAACTCAGCCCCACGAATGAATATCGACGGACAACATTACCGCACCATCTGGGAAAAAGACATCGACACGATCTGTGTCATCGACCAACGCAAGTTACCCTTTGTTTTTGAGGTGGAGGAACTCACCACCGTCACGCAAATTGCTGTAGCCATCAAGGACATGCATATCCGCGGGGCAGGCCTGATCGGTGCCACGGCGGGTTATGGAATGTATCTGGCCGCAAAAGAATTTGCTGTAGGGACAACTGAACATTTCGACACCACACTGCGCCAGGCTGCCCAAATGCTCAAGGATACCCGGCCCACAGCCGTTAATCTCGCTTGGGCCGTTGACTCTCAGCTTGCCCGGATAAACACCGGAAAATCCACGGCTGATAAAGTGCAAATCGCTCTGGAAACAGCCCGGCAAATCGCAGACGGGGACTCTGGAATGTGCCGCGACCTCGGGAACCACGGCCTAGTGATCATCCGCGAGCTTCATACAAAAAACCCGGATCGCCCGGTCAATATCCTGACACATTGTAATGCCGGCTGGCTCGCCTTTGTGGATTACGGATCAGCCACAGGGCCTATCTACGCCGCACATGACGCAGGAATCCCTGTCCATGTCTGGGTGGACGAGACCCGACCCCGTAACCAAGGGGCAAGCCTCACCGCCTGGGAGCTTGGACGACACGGGGTCCCCCATACACTCATCGTCGATAATGCCGGAGGGCACCTGATGCAGCATGGCATGGTCGATATGGTCATCACCGGCGCGGATCGTGTCACCGGCGCGGGTGATGCCGCAAATAAAATCGGCACTTACCTTAAAGCCCTCGCCGCCCGCGACAATGGCATTCCCTTTTATGTCGCCCTGCCCTCCTCGACATTTGACTGGGCTATCCATGATGGAGTCAAAGAAATCCCGATTGAGGAACGCAGCGGGGATGAAGTGAAGTTTTTTGAGGGCCGTAACGACAAGGGGCAAATTGCCCGTGTTCAAATCGCCCTGGACACTACGCCGGTTTCAAATTACGGCTTTGATGTCACCCCCGCCCGCCTGATCACCGGTCTCATTACCGAGCGCGGTATCATCCCTGCTAATGAAGAAGCCATTACCCGAGCTTTCCCGAGGTAACCCCCCGGGATCTCGGGGATTTTCTGACTGCAGCTTGGATAGTTTTAAGCGAGTTTTTTATTGGTAAAAATGAGCCAAAGGGCGTGAAGGGTTCCCGGAAACCAACCAAGGAGTGTGAGGGCGACATTAATCCAAAAATGGGTCGAGATACCCACCTGCAAAAAAGCGGTGATCGGTGGAAAAATAAATGCGAATATGAGTTTAATAATGATCATGGTGATTTCTCCCGGTTACTTTTAACCTACTTTGGCTGCTTTATCCCTATAATCAAGAAGAGATAACCAAAGCCTGTAAATCATAATCCCTCTAACTGCTAAGGGCAAGAGAGTAAACAAACGCAGTCCCATTCACGAATTGCCTCATAAGTTATGACACCGGGGAGAGGGAAGGTGGGCGGGGTCAAAAAGAACGTTGACTCAAAAGAAATGACACCGGAACAAAGGAGTCA
>JAWXBN010000029.1 GCA_034440155.1 Verrucomicrobiota bacterium
TAGATTCCCCACGACATCATATGTCAAGACCGCACTTTCCCCATTCTGACTGTGTGATATGGATCAAGAGATTTAAGAAAGAATACCGTTTCCCTTCCGGTTCTTTTTGCACTGTGAACCCCCTACGCAACTTGCCCACGTTCCTGAGTAAAGGGTTATTGCGGGGCAATTCGTTTTAAATAATCTCAAATCTCAGCATGGCCCCTATTTATTTGTTTTAAATAATCTCAAATCTCAGCATGACCCCTATTTACGACATCATATGTCAAGACCGCACTTTCCGCATTTTGACTGTGTGATATTCATCAAGAGATTTAAGAAAGAATACCGTTCCCCTTCCGCTTTGTTTCGCACTGTGAACCCCTACGCAACTTGCTCACGTTCCTGAGTAAAGGGTTATTACGGGGCAATTTGTTTTAAACAATCTCAAATCTCAGCATGACCCCTATTCCTCGCACTGTGAACCCCCTACGCAACTTGCACACGTTCCTGAGTAAAGGGTTATTACGGGGCAATTTGTTTTAAACAATCACAAATCTCAGCATGACCCCTATTCCCAAATACCATACGACCACAATTCTGTCTCATATGATCAGAAAGAAAGTTTAACACGTAGATTCTTCCCGGACGTTTCTTTCGGTCGTGAACTGTTTCATTCGACCGGAAAGGCTTTCACCCGCGTGGCTCCCGACTTCGCCGGAGTTCGGTTGGCGTGGAAAGTTCATATTCTCACGTTATCTGACTCTTTAAACCTTTGACTGTGACGACACGCTTTTTGAGATTAATAATATCCAATCGATGAGACAAGCAAACAAAATTCCAAGTATAATCGACAAACAGGTCTGATGTGAAATGGTCAGACCATTATTAATAGCAAAAATAATTTCGCTCGGTATCCAAAATAAAAATCCGAATATTATTGAAAACCAATAGAGTAAACCTTGATAACCATCTGAATCATACTGCGCGCCATTGAAATAAACAATTACCTGCAAAAGTAAACCCACGAAAACATATGTTACAAAGAGATGTTTAACTATAAAACTTTTCATATTATTTAAAATTGCTTGATGGCACAGGTTTGTACCATCCAGGATTTTTAGAAGGTTGAGCTGATGGCCTTTTTGCTCCTGTTGCATTCAAAAGACCAGAAACGTATGAATTGGAGTTATAACTGTCATCCGGCAGATACCAGCTCTGATCTCCACCACTCTCCGCTGGCAGCAAATCATAATCTAAATTGTCAGAGTAATTTCTGTCAGATTTTAATAATGAACTTATAAATTGATCCTCTGTCATGTTTTTTGGGCATTCAATAGTTTCCGAATATGTATTTTTATCCCGTTTAAGATCAGTCTTACGATTCAAGTGACTCACCAGCTTACCACCATCTTCTGGTCCCGCACCAATTGTGGCATATGCCTTGCCATCTTTAGTCTTATTATAAAACTCTGAATGTTTTGACCATTTCAGCTGATTTTTAGGAATAATGGTAATCTTTGCATGATCTTTACTAGGTATAACAGAATGCGATTCAAGACGCACTTCCAACCCCCACTGATCGACCCAGTTCACCGGATTATTGGAGACATACCCATAAAGGTTAATCCCTCCAGCTTCCGCAATCGGATCGCGGCTTATCCATCTTCCCGTGTCAGCGTCATACGCCCGGTAAAGTGTCAGGTGCAATTTGCTCTTCTCATGATAGAAATGTCCCGTGAATTTAAAGTCGGAATCCACCGCGTTACTCGTCACGAGGTTATTCGATACCCGCCCATAAGGATCATAATCCCATACCCCGCGCAAATTGCCCGTGCTGTCGGTGTGAGTCAGAGCAGAGTTTAACCGCAGGTTAGCGTAGATTATCACAGGATTTCTTTCTACCACGAAGCTCACGAAAGACACGAGGATTTTAAAAATACTTTTCGCCTTTAACTACCCCCTTGCGCCTTGTAACTTTTCTCAGCTCACCCGGCCTATGGTGTGCCTTTGTCAATAAGGCCCTGACTTTTTCCAACTCCCCTTGGCCGTTGGCAAAGGCCTAACTAAATTCAGGTTTTAAGCAGTGCTTTATCTGGGAAAAGGAAGTCCAGTGCAAGGCGAACTTTGTATTTGGCGCAGTACCGTGATTAGCCGGTTGCGGAAACAGGACCGGAGGAGGAGCTGGCCGTGTCGAGGAGTTCATGGATCGCTTTCATGATGGAGTTAAAAGTAAATGGTTTTTCCAGCCATAAACATCCATGTATTTTGATTTGAGGCAGGACATTTTCGCGCATGATGTCACCACTGATGAAGATAAACTTTTCTTTTAACCGGGGAAATTGTCTGACCGCATTCTCATAAAACTCTAGGCCATCCATGCCGGGCATGCGGATATCGCTAATGACGAGATCAAATGTCACATTCTGCATCACGTCGAGCGCAGCAAATCCTGTTTTCACCTGCGACACCGTAAATCCCTTGATTTCCAAATAATCAGCAAGAGGCTCCACGACGAGGGGTTCATCATCGACGAGTAAAATATGGGTGGTGGATTTCAGGGGGCTCATGAGATCTGCGAGCGGATTCTCAGAATTGTTTTCGTGAAGGGAGGGCAGGGGTCCCATCAAAGGGAGTTCGATCAAGAAGACGGTCCCTTCGGGCGAAGTTTTTTCCAAGGACAAATTGCCCCCGTTATTTTCGATCAAAGTAGTAGCTAGGGAGAGGCCGAGTCCGGTTCCTTGTCCGACCTCTTTTGTGGTGTAGAAAGGATCAAAAATATATTTGCGAGATGGCTCGGGTATCCCGTGGCCATTATCACTGACACGGATTTCGATGATTTGGCCTTTACGCCGTACACTGATGACGATTTTGCCCCGAGCACCATCGCGGGGCATGGCTTGTTCGGCATTTGTCACGAGATTGATGAGGACTTGCTGGAGCTGTTGGATGCTGACATTGACCGGATAAGAGATCGTTTCGAGATCTAGCCCGAGCTCGATATCCTGGGTCCGGAGCTGATATTTTTTTAATCCGACGGTGGCTTGGATGATTTCATTGATTCCGGAGATCTCCTGACGCGGGGCTTCCTTGCGGGCAAAGGCGAGCAGGCCCTTGACGAGCTCAGCCGTGCGGATGGTTTCCTCGTAAATCGACTCGATGGAATTCACCATTTTAGTGTCCTGGGGAGGGCGAAGCATGAGGAGTGAGGCATGGCCGAGGATGGTTGTCAGGGGGTTATTGATCTCATGGGCGATCCCGGCAATCGCACGACCAAGCGAGGCCATCTTTTCGGACTGGATGATTTGCTCCTGCAATTTGCGCTGGTTACGGACATGGTGTTGTAACATAATGGAAAAAGCGACCATTTCGGCAAATACAGAGAGCAGATGCATCGTATTCTCGTCAAACGCATCCACCTCCATCCCATCGATATTGATGAGTCCCCACACTTCTCCGTCGATCAGGACTGGGATGACTAGTTCACTTTTCACATAATCAAAGAGGGGGTAGTAATGAGGGTCTTTTGACACATCAGGGCACAAGTAAGCTTCCCCCGTGGCGGCTACGATTCCGGTGAGTCCCTTGCCAACCGGGAGAAAACACTTCATTTTTTCTTCCGACCAGTCCGGGCCATAGCTTGAGACGATCCGGAGAAATTTGTGTTCATGATCCACCTCGACAAAAGAGCCGTGGATAGCCCCGACGATTTCGCACGCCTTTTGGATGATGAGGGGGATACTTTCTTCCAAACACTCTTTCTGGCGGATGTCGGCGAGTAACTCCCCGATATTGACCACCAGTGGGTCATGCTCTAACCCATACAGGCTCATGAGTTTAAAGGCGACGAAATCAGCGATCTCTTCGGTATCCTTTTTTTCACGGATACCGCTGATGATCTCACGGATTTGGATTAAATAGGGTCTAGGGTCAGCCATCTTGGAGCTACGAGAGCAATATACATACCAACACCGATCCCAGTTTTACCTGCACTCTCCGCTTTATCTATCCGAGTGAACCGAGCAGTTCCTCGACCTGAGTCTTTTTATCGGACCAGGTTTGGAGGCGTTGCTGGTGTTCCTCGAGGACTTTGGCAGGAACTTTTTCGGCGAAGGCGGGGTTGTCCAGTTTGGCTTTGACCTTGGTGATTTCGGAGATGGCGATTTCCAGCTCTTTTTTCAAGCGGGCCTTCTCGGCATCGACATCGATCAAGCCGTCGAGGGGCATGTAGAGTTCACCTAAGGCAGTCAGGACCAATGGGGTGCCTTTTGCGGGAGCAAATTGCGCGTCGAGGGAGATAGTCTCTGCATTGGTGAGCATCCGGAGGGTGGCCACGTCCCCATCCGACAGAGAGGCGTTTTTTAGGACGAATTTGACTTTTATATTCGATTGGATTTTGTATTCTGCGCGCAAATTGCGCCCGCGCCCGGCGGAATCATAAATTTTGCGGGTATGCTGGATTTTTTCGGTGAGCAAGTTGCCTTGGAGTATCGGGTCAATTTGCGTGGGCCATTCAGCAAACATGATATTATCCCCAAACCCGAGTCCGCTCCAGAGCTCTTGGGTGACAAACGGGGCATAAGGATGCAGCAAACGGAAAACGTGGTGCAGGACATAATCCATGACGGCACAGGTTTGATTTTTCAGCGAGGCATCGGCGAGTTGGGCCTTGGCTACCTCGATATACCAGTCGCAGTAATCACCCCAGAAAAAGTCGTAGAGCTCTTGGGCGGCGGCGCTGAATTCAAAAGTGTCGAGGAAAGTATTCACTTTGGTGATACACTCGGCGAGCTCTTGGAGTATCCATTGGTCGTATGCGGTGGGCTGGGCAATTTGCGCAAGGGGTTGGTTCGGTAATTCCTGCATTTGACGGAAACGAACAGCATTCCAGAGTTTATTACAGAAATTACGACCTTGTTCGGCTTGGGACTCGTCGAAACGGATATCCTGACCTTGCGGGGCGATCCGCATCAGGCCGAAACGCAGGCCGTCGGCGCCGTATTGGGCGATCAGGTCGAGTGGATCAGGGGAGTTCCCTAGGCTCTTCGACATTTTCCGGCCTTGTTTGTCACGGATGATCCCGGTGAAATAAACATCTTTGAAAGCGATGTTTTTAGCGATGTCATCAGTGCCGGAGGGTTCGAACTCTAACCCGGCGATGATCATGCGGGCGACCCACAGGAAAATAATGTCCGGTCCGGTCACGAGTGTGCTGGTCGGATAGAATTTTTTTAGAGTGGCGTCGTCCATCGTGGCGTAAGCCCAGAGCCAAGAGGATGCCCATGTGTCGAGGCAGTCGGTATCCTGTGTCCAGCCTTCACCGGGACACTCGATCTGGCAAAGCACTTCCCCGTCGTGGTACCACACGGGGATACGGTGGCCCCAGACGATCTGGCGGGAGAGGCACCAGTCCTGAATATTCTCCAGCCAGTGGGCGTAAACTTTTTCCCAACGATCTGGCCAGAAACGGATTTGCCGCTCGCGGACCACTCGTAGGGCTTCTTCGATCATCCGGCCCCCGAGCATTTTGCGATAGTCGAGGAACCACTGTTCGGACAGACGGGGTTCGATCGGTACTTGGCCGCGTTCACTAAATCCGACGTTATTTTCGTAAGGTTCTTCTTTGACGAGTAAACCCATGGAGGCGAGCATTTCGGCGGATTTTTTCCGCGCCTCGAAACGCTCGATGCCGTGGAGCTCGGGCACTTCTGGGCAATTAATTTTGCCGTCAGGGGTGAGGACATCGATAATCGGGAGATGATGGCGCAGCCCGATTTCGAAGTCAGCTTTGTCATGGGCGGGAGTGACTTTGAGGACCCCTGTGCCAAATTCAAAGTCCACGTGATCATCAGCGACTATCGGGATCTTTGTGCGGGGGAAAGGACGCCAGACGTGTTTCCCGACGAGGGCACTATAACGGGGGTCTTGAGGATTTACCGCCACACCCGTGTCACCCATGAGTGTTTCAGGGCGAGTCGTGGCGATTTCTAGAAATTGGCCGGGTTCCTCGACCACCTCATAACGCATGGTGAAAAGTTTTCCCTTCTGGGGGGTGGAAACGATTTCTTCGTCGGAAATGGCCGTCAATGAGGCCGGGCACCAATTCACCATTCGTTTGCCGCGATAAATGTAGCCACGAGTGTAAAGGTCGACAAAAGCTCGCTGGACAGAGCGGTGATAACTGTCGTCTAGGGTGAAGCGTTCACGTCCCCAGTCACAGGAGCAGCCGAGTTTCTTGAGCTGGTCGATAATGACTCCGCCCCGGTCGCGGGTCCATGACCAGATCAGTTCCAGTAAATCGCTGCGGGGGATGTGGTGTTTGGTCAGGGGGATTTTAGGTTTTCCGGCGGCTTTATCCCAGACGGCGTCGAGGGATTCGAGGGTCTCGCGGATTTTCGGGGGAAGCTCATCAGGTTTACGCAGGGCTTTTTCGACAGCAGTCTGGGTGGCGAGTCCCGCGTGATCGGTGCCCGGGAGCCAGAGGACTTCCTTGCCTTGCATGCGGGCGCGGCGGACGAGGATATCCTGAATTGTATTATTCAGGACGTGGCCCATTGTCAGGATGCCGGTCACATTCGGCGGGGGAATCACGATGGAATAGGCCGGTTTCGCGCTTTTGGGGTCAGCGGTGAAACAATTTGCACTGGTCCATGCGGCATAAATGCGTTCCTCAACGCCCTGTGGTTCATAAGCTTTAGCGAGCACTGTCATAGATATCCGCATTAAAACCAATTTTCCCCCTCCCCGCAAGCTTTTGAATAAATCATAATTTTATTGAGTATCACCCGATTTGAATTATGAAGCAAATCAATGAAAATATTGGCAATTAATCCGGGTCATGATGCAGGTGCGTGCATTTTTGAAGATTTTGATTTGGTCGCGTACGCAAAAGAAGAGAGGCTAAACCGGATAAAATCATGGGGTTATGAGATTCCTTGGCTGAGTTTAAAAGAGCTCTGGAGCAAGTGTCCTCCTGATGAAATTGATTGTCTGGTAATGCTCCGGGCGTCGATTCCTACGTCTTGTTATAAAAATCTATCGCACAGGCCATTACACTATCGTGCCCTCTACCATATTAATAAACTTTTGGGCAGGGAAAAACGATTGTCCATAGACGCTCAAATGAAGGCATCAGGAAAAGCGGAAAACGAGTTGATCGATTTTGGAAAATTGCGTCGTCTATTTGGCCTGCGTCCCGATTGTGAAGTGCTCTTTTCTAACCACCATTTATCACACGCCCTCCCTGCGATCTTTTATAGTCCTCGGATCAACCAAGGTATATCCTACACGGCCGACGGAGTAGGCGATTTTGCCTGTTATTCGTTATACCGGTTTGATCAGGAGAATTTTGATGAAGTAATCGGTGGGGACGAATCAATTTATCAGTCGACGGGTACACTAAATTCCATGGGCCGCTTTTACAGCCGCGTCACACGCGCCGCCGGGTATAAATCAAACCGGCATGAAGGAAAAATCACCGGTTTAGCCGCCTACGGTAAACCTTTGTTATTAGAGGAGTTAAGGGGGAAATATTTCCTGGATGAAAAGGGACAGGTTCAAACGTCCTTTAAAAATTATCAGGAAGCCGAGGATTATATTTTTGATTATGCCCGGACAATGGAGATGAAGGATATCGCGTCGTCCGCGCAATGTTTCCTGGAGGAAATCATGCTCCAGGCGGTGCAATGCCACCGCACCCGGGCTGGGGCGCATTTTGTCGGGCTCAGTGGCGGGGTTTTTGCCAATGTGAGGGCAAACCAGGTGATTGCCGAGTCGGAAGGTGTTGACGAGGTATTTATTTATCCAGCCATGGGGGACGAAGGTCTCGCCGTTGGTGCAGCCTTGGATATTTGCCGACGGAAATGGGGATGGAAAGAATTTATGTCCAAAAGACGGGACTTAGGAATGATTTATTACGGGGAAGAATTTTCCCAAAGGCAAATCGCGCATGCTGCCGAGGGTTTTGAAATTGAGGAACCTGAAAACATGGCTCGCGAGGTCGCCTGCCGGATTAATGAAAATAAAATCTGCGCATTATTCACCAAAGGAATGGAATATGGCCCGCGAGCTTTGGGTGCGAGGTCGATTTTAGCGACTCCGAAAGATAAAAACATTAATAAAACCCTCAATGAACGTCTCACCCGTACCGAATTCATGCCTTTTGCACCGGTCGTCAGGGCTGAGCGCCTGACAGAGGTCTTTAAATGCCCTCCACAATCCGAACGTGCGACAAAATATATGACGATCACGTGTCATGTCCAAGACCAATGGCGGGATAAAATCCCTGCTGTGGTGCATGTGGATGGGACGGCACGCCCACAATCTATCGAACGCCACGATAACCCCCTTTACTACGATATTATCGAGCAATTCGAGGAAGTCTCAGGATTGCCTTGCCTCATTAATACCAGCTTTAATGCTCACGAGGAACCGATCATTAATACTCCCCAAGAGGCTTTGCGTGCGCTCGCACAGCGACGGATAGATTATCTCGTCACCGACGAAATGATTATCTCGCGCAAAGAGTCATAATAATACAACCGACAGGTTTGATTCTTCATCAGGGGGCGCAGGCTGCTGCGGCATTGACTCAAGTACATTTTTAACCGGCACAAATTGTTTGCCTTGGTGGCGTGTAGTAGACATTTTGGATTGGGCTGGTTTTGTGAGGTTAATTGCCGGGATTCCCCGGGTGGATATGCCCTCAGAGAGATTTTTTGTCAGCGCAGCAATTTGCCCAGCGAATAACTCGTCCTTCTTTTGTTTTTGCTCTAGATTTTTGAGCAAGTGAGTAATCCCGCTGGCATCGGAAAACCCGAATTCAAGAGCAAGTTGCGTGGGGCGTTCTCCCCCGATCTTTGCCCGGAGCCAGATTTGAATGTCTCTTTGGGTGTCGGCGGGGATCAGCCGCGCAATTTGCTCGGCACGCTGTTTTGCTGCATCAGTCCTGAGCCATTTGCTTTCCATAATTCCCGACTTGTGGGAGATTTCTTCCCTGACACGGTTAAGTAATTCATCAGAGCCCAGTACGAGGGAAGCCCTGAGTTCCGAACGAAAATCAGGAATTTTCCCCTCTTGGGCCCAAGCCTTCATCATCGATTCATAATCCATTTGTGCAGAATCATTTACATCGGTAAAATCCGTGAGAAAATCATAGGTGAGATAGTCCAAACGTTCCTGCCCCCGACAATAAGATATATGGGAGGAATACGGATAATCAGACAATCGATCTAAGACGTTGTCCGGAAGTGTTACACCCATGGATTGGGTAAATGGTGCGAGGTGAATCGACGTAATAACTTTTTTGGCATAGAGTTCCGGGGATATAAGAATAGATTTATAACGTCCCGAAAACACATGACCGATCGATCGGTTAAAACGATTGATTCTGATGGTTGATGTTGTTTGGAGCCAACCGATGGACTCAGTCAGATTATTCCGGGGAGCTTGAAGGAATAGGTCATAACCAGTGGGGGAAATACTATAGGCATAAAGATTTAGGCCAAAATGGCTTACACAATCCTTAAGCGTCTGAATAAAGAGTTCGGCCAATGCCCCCTTTTTAAGTGTGGGTGTTTCGGCATTAGTACGGCTTGATATCCAATAAAAGGCATCAGAAAATTCAATACGAATGGGTCTAGGCATAATGCTGACCTAAAGTAAAACATAAGAGAAATCAAGCCTCGGCCCCAAATCTTTTTATTCTCTGATTAAATACTTGTCAAAATTTACTTGCCCTCAGAACTTAAGTATGAATGATAGGTGACACACTGACTCGATTAGCACAATTCATATTTTATATACGAGACGCTCTAACCAAACTATGACAAAATTCTTTTCTCTAAATCAGAAGGCATGGATATTATTCTGTGCCCTTGCGGTCATTCTTCCCTGCCTCTTAGGTTACTTCCACTGGCCTTATGCCGATGACCTGACAAATATCACCCAGATTGGGGAGTTCCCGAGCCGCTGGGATTGGTTTACCGATAAATATATGCACTGGACAGGTAGGGTGCTGACGACAGCCTGCATCGCCGTGAGTTTTTATTCGATTGAAACACATACCCTCCTATCCATGGCTCTGGGCGCAGCATGGGGATGCTGTGGTTTGATGATGTGGCCTGTTTTACGTTCGTTAACGGGCTTATCCCCTGAGAGTAAAGAAGATTGGAGGCAACGAGTGGCCTGTATGGCTGCTTTTGTTTGTTTTTTTTGGTCAAGCAGGGGTTATACAGGGGAGTGTTTTTATTGGCCCACAGGGGGAGCCGTTTACGGTCTGGCCCTTTTGTTAAATCTGGTCTGGCTGGTGGCTTTCCTAAACTTGATGAGGAGTAATAAGGCGGTTGGAAATATGAAAATGGCCTATTGGATAGTGGGTTCGATTCTCTTAGGGACATCACATGAACAACTTTCAGCTGGCGTCTTTGTCATTACAGGAATTCTTGCCCTTGGCCTCTGGGTAGGCTCCACAAAAAAGGAACGGGGTATTTTACTCCGGAATGCCGGGCCCATCTTGGTTGCTTACTTTATCGGATTGGTCCTGCTTTACATTGCCCCCGGAAATATCGCCCGATTCATGAAAGGGACAAACTCTACACAATTTGATTTCGCCCGCTTTTTCGAAAACTTCCTTTTGATTAATCAGACAATCATTCTTCATAAAACTGCGACCCACCTACTCTTGGGCGTATTGGCAGGGGTATTAATTGTATTTACCTCAGGGCCCTTGAGGCTGGTGGATGGGCGGCTGTCTTGGAAATGGATTCACACCGCCTTAGTCCTTGGTTATATGGCCAATATCCCCATTATTTATATCCTGAGCTACGTAGACAGGCGCCTCTATTTTTTCCCGGGGATATTTTTATTTATACTCGGTGCCGGTCTCGCCCTCCCTATGGCTGGCTGGGTGGCGGACCGTACCAGTTCACTCGGCCAATTAAGATTGCGCCTCTTAGCTAAAAGCATGGTGGCGGCATTCCTCATAGCTATCGTGATTTTTATGGGGGTGGAATTCTCGCGCGCTGTGAATTACCGTCATGAACTGGAGTCTGTCCACCTTGAGATGATGAAGTATCAAGGGACGGATACCGATGTCGTCGTGATCCAGGCAGAGCCCAAAAGCCCGCGCCTATTTGGGCGTTGTGATTTTGGGGGAGATCCGAATGATTGGATCAATAAGGGGACAGCGACCTACTATAAGATCCGGTCGCTACGAGAGATTCCCCCGGCACAACATTAATGGCCTGGGTAAAAACTTTAGCCAGTGCGGCTTAAAGTTCTGATGAAGACGAATCAAACCCCTGAGGTCTTATTGCGGATAATGGAGATAAATTCATCATAATTACGGATGTAATCATCCGGATCATAATGATCCGACGCAAAGACGAGAAGAATCGCATCAGGCGAGTATTTGTATTGAATACCCCATACAAGAGGGGGGAGATAGATACCTAAGTCGGGGGAATCAAGGATCACTTCGCAACGGCGCTGTCCGTCATCAGCGACGACAGCGCAACTGCCCTTAATACAGACCAGAAATTGGTGACATTTATGGTGGGCATGTTCGCCCCGGGTCCTTTTACTCGGGACATTAAAAACGATAAAATAACGTTTGGGTTCAAAGGGAATTTCATTGGGGAATTCCCCAGCTGAGAGGTCTCCCCGCAGGTCTTGAACCAGTTTCATACGGTGCAGAGTGACACCTGTGACCCCGATCGGTGCGGGAGGTACTGGTGATTCACCAGGAATGACCACGGGGGGCGCCAGTGTTTTGGCAACCATTCCCGACTGTGTGTTATTGTCCACATATCCGGTGATTTGTGCAGGATTCCCTGTGACAATCGCATAGGGGGGGACCGAGCTTGTCACGACGGCTCCCGCCCCGACCATGGCGCCCCTCCCGACGGTGATACCGGGTAGGAGCACAGCACCTGCGCCGATTGATGCCCCGATTTCGATCACGGTTTTCAAGAATTGACCGGGGAAAATTTTCGAACGGGGGAATTTATCATTAGAAAAAGTCACGTTTGGCCCGACAAAGGCGTTGTCAGCAATCCTGACCCCATCCCAGAGATAAACCCCTGATTTGATGGTAACCTTGTCACCGACCACTACGTCATTTTCAATGAAGCAGTGGGCACAAATATTCACATCACATCCAATCTTTGCACCGGGCAGGACAACGACCGATTGCCAGATTGTTGTGCCTTGGCCGATCTCTTTTGACTGCACATCAGCTGTATCATGGATTTTCGGGCTAGTGGACATGGTCTTTTCTCCTATTCATTAAGCGGTGTGAGATAACAGCTAGGGGCCTGTTTTTGCTATTTTCATAACTCCTCCATGCATAGGTCCCGACCAAACCTAGACCCAGGAGGTTCAGCGCACCAAAAAAAAGCACAACGACCATGGTGGCGGCATAACCCGGGACTGCGACAAAACCCAACAGCCTGGCCGTAACAACAAACACGGCTAGGACTCCAGCGAGTGTGCAGCCAAATATGCCTGTATGAGTAAGGATCCGGATCGGATAGTCGGTAAAAGAAAAGATGCTATCCATCATATAATCAAGCTTCCTACGGAAGGACCAGGACGACTTTCCTTCCTCGCGTTTCAAGCGTTTGTAACTGAAAGTTTTCCTCCGGAAACCTAGCCAGAAAATCAGGGCTATCAGGGAGGAATGGGATTCTTCAAGTTTAAGGAGGTGCTCTTTAAAAACCCGGTTACACCCAAAAACATCTACGCCGCCCGGGGGCATTTCACGAACCACTAACCACCGATAAAGGTTCCAGAATATTCCCGAGCAAATGCGGGAGAAAAAAGGATCATTACGCCCGTTTCTCGTTCCAATGGCGACATCACATTCATCTGCATCGAGTGATTTGAAAAAGGACAGTAATAATTCGGGAGGCTCTTGGAGATCGGCAGCTAATGCAGCACAGTAATCCCCTTGCGCCGATTGAAGACCCGTGCGGATGGCTTGGAATGAGCCGAAGTTGCGTGAATGGGCGATGAGCTGGGCGGAAAACTCCATGTGCTCGAGTTCACGGCGTAAATAGACAAAAGACTGGTCTGGACTTCCATCCACCACAAAAACAGCTTCCATTTGGTCGTTTAAAAACTTATTTAAGTCAGACAGCACCCCGATGAGCCGCGGCAACGAAGCCTCATTTCTGTAGATGGGAATGATAATGGAGTATTTCATGGTTGCCACTCGTTGATTGTCTCGATTACCCGGTCCACATCTGCATCGGTGAGTTCCGGATAACAAGGTAAAGTCAGAATCTCTCCGGATAACTCTTCCGTATGGGGTAAAATAAGCCCGTTATAACGATCTGCAAAAACAGGCTGTTTATGGTCTGGAATGGGGTAGTGCACCTCGCAGCCGATACCTTGGTTAAGCAAGTGGGCCTTCAATAAATCACGTTGGGGCGAGGAAACAACAAACAAGTGCGCTACATATTTGGGGCCGGAATGGAAGGGAGGTATCACGAGAGTGTGGCGAATGCCAGAGTTATACCGTTCGGCAATTTGTCTTCTCCGATCATTGGCCGCATCCAGACGCGGGAGTAAAGACAGTAGAATGGCCGCCTGCAACTCGTCTAAACGGCTATTACGCCCACCGGAGAGTTCGGTTTTGTACTTTGATGTCCATCCGTATTGCCTGAGCTGAGAAACTTTCTCTGCCACATCAGAACGGTCGGTAATGACGGCACCTCCGTCACCAAGAGCCCCCAGGTTTTTTGTCGGGTAAAAGCTGAAGCTAGCTGCATCACCAAAAGAGCCAACCCGTTTCAGCCCGACCCTGGCGCCGTGGGCCTGGGCGCAATCTTCCAAAAGGGGAATTCCCGCTCTTGCACAGAGATGACTTATCTCTTGAATGTCGGGGACAGCCAGGCCGTATAAGTGGGTGACTATCACAGCTTTTACACCCGACTGGAGAGCCCGCGAGACTTCCTCCAGTGAAGTGTTGCGGGTAGCAAAATCAACATCGAGGAAAAATGGTTTAGCACCGAGAGCAGTAATGGCGTTGGTTGAATACATGCCTGCATTGGCGGTCGTTGCCACAAGGTCCCCCCGACTGACTCCCAAAGACTTCAACGCTAACTCAATGGCATCTGTTCCATTAGCCACACCAATACAATGGAGTACGCCATTATATTCGGCAAATGCCGATTCAAACTTTTTGAGTTGTGGCCCGAGTACAAACCACCCACTTTTCAGTACATCATCCACTGCCCCCCTGATCAGATCATGGTTTGCTGTAATCCGAGCTGAAAGATCGTTAATTTGCATGGGTAATGGTGGTGCCCGTTAGCTGATTTATTCCGCTCAAGACTCACGGTGAAAAGACGGAATATCTAGGTGTACGCAGAGCAAAGATATTATTCAAGTACTGAATTTGGTGGTCAGGCGAGAATGCTCATAAACGGGTGGGGAATCGAATTATCCCTAGAAGAAAGCGGAGGATTAATGTCCTCGGGACTAATGATCAGATTTAACATACAATGAGTCTAGCCTCTACCCTAAATGAAGTAACAACAATTACTCTTTGAATGAAGCCCATATTTTATCCCATTTTGCAGATTGTTCAGCAGTAATGGAACGTCTGCGATGGGTAGTGGGCAAGTCTAATCCACACTTTAGGGTAATGAAATCAAATATTATTTTACAAAATTGGCTAGCAATAGCCATTCCGCCCTTGAAGATTTGTTTGTGTTTTAAGGCATCTTGCCACAATGCGCGGCTAAAGTAGAAACGACCTCGAAGGGCTTTTGAAAATGTCATATTCTCTTGATGATATCCAAAGAGAATCTGGTTTATGCTACCGAAACGACTTGTCCGATACGTCCGTAAAAGTAATTCCTGATCTTGTGCTTTCAGACTTGTTGTATTGTAAGGATATTTTCTAAACCATTCGGTCTTGCCCATCCATGTCGGGTGGGGCAGATAAAAACCACTTCTGGGCCTTGAAACAATTTGCTCGTGTGTTAAGTGAATAGGGAAGGTTCCTATTCCCTTCCCATAATGATCAAAGACGACTGCACCACAACCAATGAGGTCGACAGAGGGATTTGTTTCCAAAAAATTAGCCTGTTGGGCCAATCGCTCCGGATAAGAAATGTCATCCGCATCCATTCGCGCATAATATTTCCCCCGGGCAATTTGTACGGATTGATTTAATCTCGCGGGCAATCCCAGATTTTTTCCATCAGAGAGGATGTGAATTCTTTCGTCCTTAAAACCCCGTGCAATTTGCAGCGACCCATCCGATGAGCCGTCATCAAGAAGAATCAATTCAAAATCCTCAAATATCTGATTCAAGGCAGAGCGGATCGCCACGGACAGGGTTTCCGAGTTGTTGTAGAATGGAATAGCAACTGAAATGAGCATGGACTATTAATGATTACCTTTTAGATGCTTCATATACTTCATGGTAGAGTCTGGCATACTTTTCACCGACGCTTTTGGAATTACAATATTCATTAATATGGGTACGTGCAGACGACGAGAGGTTTTTGTATCGGACCGAGTCCTCTAATACCCAAAGCAAACCTGCAAGCAAGTCATTATTATCCATAGGTTTTGCCAGATATCCATTCATTTTATGTGCAATGAGATCACTAATGCCTCCGACATCATAGGCAACAGCAGGAACACCACATGACATGGATTCTGTGATTGTGTACGAGAGTGATTCGCTCTTTGAAGCGGTTATAAAAACATCTGAGGCATTATAAATTTTAACAAGTATGGCCTCGTCTATTACCCTCCCAAAATGATAATAACGCAAAGGATCATTAAAGGGTGAATCCGTAGGAGGTACAGCCCCGAATGTTAAAATGAGAGGATTCAAATCCGGGTGGTTATGGAATAGCATTTGAAAAACATCAATCAGTCTCTTATCCCCTTTATTTTCAAGGTCAATGATGGAATTGGTTAATGAACAGAGAATCAATGGACGATTAATTGGTAATTTCAATTCAAGTCGTGTCTGGCATTTATCGAGTGGAAAATAAAAATTTGTATCAAGAGGATTAGGAATTACCTCGATACGCATATCCTTCATTAATGAACTCTGGCATGCGAGCTGTTGCATCCAATGGCTTGGAACAACACCTGTAATTTTCATTTTCCGATAGGTCTTATATTTCCTATTCCAGCCTGAAGCCGATAAATCGTCATCTTCTGTTGAGCCTAAAACAGGGCATCGCCCACAAGATTCCCTGAATCGCTGGCAATCATATGTAATGTGACATCCCCCTGTAAATGGCCAAGCATCATGCATTGTCCAAACAATTGGCTTCATGATTTTTGGTAGTGCCTCAATTCTTAAAAATGCACCAGTAATCCAATTTAAATGGACGAGATCGGGATTTATGGACTGAATAACAGAGGGGGTCTCAGATGGCATCCAAGACAATGAAAAAGGGTGGAGTGAACGCCTAGGATAAAATCTCAACCCTATATTATCCAGACGGTGGCTCCACAAAGCCCAAGCATCAAACTGGGACGGTAATGTAGGGATTATATCTGTACACTGGCTGTATTTGAGATGACGGACCAGTAGTGCGCTTTTGATGTCCGTGCTTTTTAATGAATCCAAAATCCGTCTTGAAGCGATGGCCGCACCTCCTCCTCCGTCATGGGTATTGACTATTAATACATTCATTTAGGAGGGAAAATTCACTTGCGTCCACTAACGCATTTTAAAGGTTGGTGTTTGCTTCGAAAAACAGAAAGAAAGGCAAACAACTCGATTAATCTTTTCTTTAGTAAAGTAGCTTGATATTGATTTTTAAGAGAAGGAGCATTTCCCCCTGCATACACCAATAATGATACATTATTCAGAGGAAATAATATATTTTTCAT
Source organism: Verrucomicrobiota bacterium (assembly GCA_034440155.1). Classification (NCBI taxonomy): domain Bacteria; kingdom Pseudomonadati; phylum Verrucomicrobiota; species Verrucomicrobiota bacterium. The sequence goes on from JAWXBN010000029.1 coordinate 16,852, forward strand.
TGAATAGAAATCCTCTTTTTTCCATTCATAAATGTGTTGTTCATACTGGTTATTAAAAAATCGCATCCTGCTCATATACAGTTAAGGGAGTTGAAATCACGATATTTGAGCATTCTTTTGATAGTTTATCGATGAGTAATAAACCTTGGTCTCTTGAAAAATGTTCAAGTATATCGATCAGTAATGCTAGATCATAATGAGATTGAAATGTATCGACCAAGTCCAATACATTTCCCTCATAAAGATGATTGCAAATATATCTCTGAACTTCTGTTAAATATTTTCGGAATGCTTCGACACCATCGATTCTGACTTTCTAATCTGCTTTTCAGTATCATTGATTGTTATATATATCCAACATTTCACGACTTTAAAAACCATATCTCCCAAAACCCATTTCAATATCAAATATGCTTTGTGGACAGGTGAGATTTACAAGAGAAAGAATTTCATTAATTTGACAGGGATGACTTGTAGGCATTTCAATAGCACAGAAGAAATATTATTGTGTTTCATTCCACTCTATTGCAAGAATACTACTCTTGCAAGAATACTACTCTTGCAAGAATCATTCACTCTTGGAAACTAGATTCCTCGGACAATATCAATGAATGTCCTGATACCACCATAACTTCTTTTGAAGTTCTTTTTTTGGACAATCCTGTCTGAAATACGATTCCATTTAAATCCATTTGGGTGAGAGAGTGGGAAAGATAACTCACAAGATTTAGATGCAGGATTCTTTTGGTTTGAACGTGTATGCGTCGCATCTGCGTCAAATCCAATATTTATAACAAGGTTGGTTTTTGGTGTAGCTGAAAACCCACCGGCTTTTAAACAGGCATAACACCATTGATGATCCCAAGAATCGATTTTTTTATTATAAGACAAATCAAAGGTTCTCGACCAGTAGCTACGCATGAGTGGATCAGGCAGTAATTTTTTAAAATGCCCAGATTTTTTGAATCTAGGCCAGTCTTTCATATCCACATCATAAAACTTCCATGCACGTCTCCAAGTCGCCCACCCCCATATATGGAAAAGCTTTGAAAAATAGTAACTCCCCGGATCAGTATTTTCCTTCTGGCTAAGGAAATTGTTTCCTCCAATATGCATGATTTCCTCTCTTGATTCATAACGATCAAGCAACTCTTCACTAAAATTAAAAAAACTTTGATTTGGCAGACAGTCATCCTCAAGGATTATAGCTCGTTCATAAATCTCGAATGCCTTGACTAGACCAGTGGAGACTCTTTGTCTGCAACCCATGTTTTGAGTAGCATAATCATGAGTCAGATCACATCTCCAGTCTACGGTATCAATAATACTGCGAGCTGATTTACATAACTTTTCGTCATTCTCATGTGTTAGCCGTGGTCCGTCGGCTATTATATGGAGCCTGCTCGGTTTGTACTGACGGATTGCATCAAAAACCCGAGCAGTCTTTTCTGGTCGATTGAAGAGTATAAAGATGACAGGTTCTGACATTTCTTTTGTATTTCTTGATTTAAATGAGTTACGGAATTCTGATAATAATGCAGTGGAAAAATATGGTGTATACTCTTTTCAGTGAGCAATCTGCTTTTAACGTTTTTTTGGATTGCCTGAGCTAGAAAGCAAAAGTGAGTAATAAATATCCATGAATTCAGATTCGAACTTTTCGTCTGAAAAATTCTCTTTTACATGTTTAACTGCATTAATACTCAACCTGTCCCGTTCATCAGCGTTTTCAAGCAGGTAAATAATCTTTTCCGCAAAACTCTGTGTATCATTGGGATCAAAAAGATAACCAGTCTCCCCATCTATAATCGATTCCTTTAATCCTCCTGCATTCGACGATACACAGGGTACACCATGTGCCATTGCTTCAATCACGGCGATCCCGTGGCTTTCCAATAAACTAGGATGAAAATAGACAAAAGTTTTCTGAAGATAATCTGATATATTAGAACGATATCCCTCTAGAATTAATGATTCTGATAATCCTAATTCTTGAATTTTAGCTTTGTATTCTTTAATTAAATCACCCTCACCTAGCCAAATAAATTTTGTATCAGGACATTTCTTTAGAACGAGAATGGCTGTTTCAAACCATACTACAGGATTTTTGTATGAATTAAAATGACCCATAGTTAATATGTAATTTGATTCCGGGGTGGATATCGTGTCGGTGCCATGGTAACTATTATGAATTACTTTGATTTGATTAAGAGGTAAATCAACTGTTTCACTTAATGCAACAGCACTCGTACGGGAATCACAGGTAAGTTGTTTTTTGGGGCTTTTAAAAAGTTGAAATAGGATATTTCTCCCCATCTTGATACGACCAAATGGGCGGCTCAATAATGTAAATATTAGTGGTCGTCTAAAAAGTAAAAATCCAAGCATATTGCCATATCCGCCACATGAGATGTGAAGAATATCTGGTTTGAATTTTAGTATAGCTTTTAACCCGAAGAGAATTTCATAGATTGTTGCTATCCAAGATTTCATGTATCTTTTATTTCTGTTCGGGATCACAAAAATTTGAGCATTCATTTTTTCGCAAAATGCTATTACTTCTGGAAACTTTTGTCTTTGAGTGATCAAAACACCAATTTCGAAGCCGTTGTTTTTAAGAATGCCCATCAATTTTTTGAAAAACGTCAACGTCCCGCCAAAATTGTCATATTCAGGGACTACCAAAACACGTTTTTTTAGGAAAAGGGAATGAGTGTTCATTTATGGGTATTTGTTAACAAGGTGTGCAAAAGTAATTTCATTCTTTTTGATATGCTAGGTGATGAAGTCATAAGAAGTGCTGACCTATAAAAACAATACCATGTATTTAATCCCATGGAAGTGGCATAACGGCATACATACCACCACCTCTCTGCAAGAACATGATTAAATGTCTCTTCTTGAAAAATTCCATTAACATCATTGGACTTCTTTAATTTCAAAAGCCATTGTTCAAAACTTTTGAGTTCTGCCAAACTATTAATATTTCCAGGGTATTCAATTCTTCTATGGATAAGCCACTCCTCATTAGTCGGGCTAATACACATTCGTTTTAAAATGGATTCTTGAATTCTTTTTATCGAAGATTCTTGGATGGAGACATTTTTCCTGCTGCTGCTAGAGGGGGATATTCTATATTCTAACAGTAAATCATTCAAATTCGCAATATTATGGCCATTGCTACATCTCACCCACATTTCATAATCTTCTGCATAAGGATAGTCATTTGAGTAACGTAGAGAAGCCCGATCCAAGGATTCTTTTCTGAATACCACACTTGAATGGGCAAATACATTAGAAAAAAGTAATTCACAATGGATGACGCCTGGTTCTTGCGGATAATTCCATTGTTTATGTTTGCCTCCGCCAATAATTTTCGCCGAACCTCCGCACAATATGAGAGAAGATTTATTTTCAAGGTAGCTGACTTGCATTTCTAAGCGTTTTGGAAACGAAATATCATCTTGATCCTGCCGTGCTATGTACTTTCCTCGAGCTTGTTCTAAACCCACATTTAGTGTTTTCGCCAAGCCCATATTGGCATGTTCTACTTTAATAATTCTACTGTCCCTATATTCGTCTATAATCTTTTTGCTATCATCGGTTGATCCGTCATTGAGGATAATGAGTTCAAAATTCTGCAATGATTGACATAATATCGAATCAATTGACTGTCTTAAATATTTCGAGCCATTATATACAGGAAGTATAACGCTAACGGTAGGGTGCATAGGCAGGTCCTAAAAACTAAAGTCTTATCCAAGTAGAGGGGTATAGATCAGAAGTATCATAGTTGCCCGTAGCAAACCATTTTGTAGGACTAATTACGATTTTAAAAGGATTTTGCCCTAGCCAAGCAGCCCACCAGCTAAAACTACTATTTGCTGTGATAAAATGCTTACAGTTTTGCATCAGTCTGAGATCTTCTGGGCCTTTATCGGGAGGATTACAATCAACAAAATGTGATGGATGAGTAAACTTGAGATGATCCTTAGACCATTGTAAATCATCCGAAAAAACAAAAAATTCACCGGCAGGTATCTTCTCACCAAGATTTATTATTGCTTTTTGATAATAATCAATTCCGCAAAGTCCATGTGTCTTTGATGCAGCTGGATTTGTCACATAATCACCGCGTCGGACATGCAGACAAATTGAGTCGCAGGATGTAATCTTTCTTAACCATCCGAGGTTTTCTGCATTAGGCAGCTGTTTTAATGAGATTTCATTTATAAGCTGGTCCCTTATATATAAAAAATATTTTTCCGATTGCCAATATCCTTTCAATTGTACAGGCCAGCGATCTATCAAGACAGGATTGTAGGAAAATGATTGTTCGCCAATACAATTGATATTTTTAGAGGAAAATATCTTAGGGAAACGACTAGCCAAACGATGTCTCCAGCCAGTTGATGGAATAGGACGATATTTATCGGCTAGTTTTTCGGGTATGGCAGTGCCAAAAATAGAATATTGATCAAGAAGATAAACCCTTGGTGTATCTGTAATGAATTCCTGATTAAAAAAGGAAAGATCAAAGTATAAGGGAACATTATTTTTAGCAGCATGGGCACGGGCATGAGCATACTGGAAAATTTGGTTGCCCAAGCCTCCATTCAGACTAGCGAGAATAAACTTATCTAGATTCACTTTTTTAATAGAAGTGTCATTCCTGGAAGGCCGAGATTTGTCCGAAAAACAAAATGTGTCTCACTCATGGAATCCAGATATTCATTAGTGGCTTTAAACGGTCCTATATTATATCCACTCGCTTCCTCCTGATAGAATGTATCATGAAGTAATACGGATGCCCGAGGACACATTGAGAAAACTGATTTTAGCTCTTTTTGAACAGTCTCATAACTATGGTCTCCATCGAGAAAAAATAATACTCCTTCATCGTCACCGATGTCAGTCACTAGTTTTTTTGCAACAATCAAACCGTCTCCCTCGTGTAGTCTAACAGAACTAATTTCACGGACTAATTCCCCACGACGTTGTCCAGGGTGCTCGACATGGTCGACATCTGGAGGTAAGTCAACTGAGTGAATAACACAATCTAAATCAAATGCTTGCTTTGTTTCATGGAAAATCCGTGCTGATTTTCCGATATTAGTTCCCCACTCAATAACGAGTTTGGCTCGAGACAAAATTAAACTGGAAGACATGAGCATCAGTTCATCTATCGGATAGGGGTGAATTCCCACCACTGGGATTACTCTCTCGAGTAAAAAATCAGAAAGTACCCATTTATTAATTTCCGGTTGATATCCTTTATGCAGTAGAGGAATATTTATACCCTCATGATAAAATCCCCATGTTCTTTGAGGTAAAGAAATATTGCCAGTTAGTTGACCATGTTTTTCACCAGTAATTTTTGAAATAATTTTACGAATCATAATCTATCCTTTAATTTTCTCATATAAAGCCAGCTATTTTTTATTCCCTCTGAAAATTCAGTTCTAGGTACCCAGCCGGTATAATCCTGAAGTCTCCTTGAGGAGAGTATATTAATTCTCACATCGACTGGACGCTCGGTTTTATGTGTTATTTTCATTTCGCACCCCTCAACTTGAGCAAGGGGCATTAATTTTTCAATCACCTGTCGGTTGCTCAGTCCATTTCCACTGCCGATATTATAAGTATCCGCCGGAATATTTTGATGAAGTAATCCAGCAATAGCTTCTGATAAATCGTCAATATAAACATAATCACGAATTGTTCCTTCATCTCCAAAAATAGTTATGAGGTGGCCAGAAAGGATTGAATATATTGCTTGGGCAATAAATCCCTGACCGCGATTAGGTTTTTGACCCGGACCATAGGGATTACTCGGGCGTACGATAGATAACGGGAGGTTGTGAACGGTCTGAAAATACCGGGCATGATCTTCTAGGCAAAGTTTAGCAAGACCATAAGTGGAAATTGGTCGTGTAACATGAGTTTCAGTTAGGGGAACATTAATGGCCTGCCCATAAACAGTCCCCCCCGATGAAATCAAAAGATATTTTTTGACCCCTGCCCTCAGAGCGGAATGGTAGAGTATTTCTTTTTGTTCAAGATTAGAAGGGAGAATGGATAGAAAGTCTGTACATCCAACGTTCGCTTGTGATGAAAATGCCAAGTCAATTACGGCATCTGCATTTTTAAAGACTTTTTCTAAATGTTCAGCATGACTATAATCCAGAATTTCGTGTATTACGCCCTCAGGCATTGGATCATCGGGTGGTCTCCTAGATAGACACACTGTTTGAATCTCGCGTGCCAAAAGCTGGGCAGATAAGTTGCGCCCGATAAATCCTGTTCCTCCAATTATACAAACATTCTTCATGAGAATAGAGATTTTAACTTTTGCAAGAATCGGTCTGTCCTAGTAGGAGGTATATAACTAATAGAATACTTTAGGCCATGTATCCTTTGTTGATAATATTCCTGCATGGGTGGGTATGATTCTGAAAACTTTTGAAGGAGAATGTCCATCAGACAAATAACACTTGAACGTTCGGGCTCTAGAATCGGAGGGTATCCTGGGACATGCATCTTACGAGACAATATCAAACAAATCTCTAGTGGGACCTTTTCACCGCTATGATTGTGGAGATTTGAAGCGCAAATATTGACTACTCTATTTAGGAAAGGATTTACCCATCCTTTAGGTAGACCAGTTTTCGGGTCTAGCACAGTAGATTCACTGCCTGCTCGTGACATGCTTTGAGAGGCCTCACGGTATATAACCAAGGATTCGGGTAGATTAGCAATTTGATATTGTCGTGCAATACGACTCCATAAATCATAGTCTTCGGGTGGCTGTTTATCAGGATCGGTGGTGTAAACACCCACCTGATCCAAAGCCTCTTTTCTAATCATCATAGAGCTATGGACAAAAGGGTTATTAAAAAGCAGTTCAAATTGTAAAATGGCGTTATCAGTAGGATGAGAATGTTTCCTTTCCGTGGGATTTGTTTCAATCCAAATATCAGCAATGGTTCCGACAAATCCTATCTGGGGGTAACACTCCATAAATTCAACCTGTTTTGCCAACCTTTGTGGTTTTGAGATATCATCCTGATCTTGTCGCGCAATATATTTCCCTCTACTTTTTTCTATCCCAGCATTAAGCGTTCTGGCTAATCCCATATTAGTGTGACTAATTTTTATCATCCTAGGATCAGTATAACTCTCAATAATATCCTGGCTATTGTCTTTTGAGCCATCATTGAGAATGATCAGTTCAAAATTTTCGAACGACTGCTCCAATATACAATCAATGGCCTCGGGAAGGTACTTTTCCCCGTTATATATTGGCATTACTATACTGACTAATGGGTGACTCATGTTTGATCCTAAATAAAAATCAATTCTATAATATATTTACGGTATTTATTTTAATAAAATGTAGCTCATTCTAACATTAAGAAAGAATCTTTTCATATTGCCTAGAAATAATTTCCCAAGTAAACTTTTCTTCCCAATTTCTCCTCCCAGCCTGTCCCAGTTCTTGCAAACGAGCAGGATCATCAAGCAAATCTTTTATGGTTAATGCCAATTTTACAGGATCAACACGGGTATAACCAAATTTATCCTTTGGTGCCTCACAAATAATTCCACCTTTTGTCCATTGAGTGATTTCCACAGAATTCCCCACAGGAACCGTGACATAAGGTAAACCTGCTGCGGCTGCTTCGAACAAGACTAAAGGAGAATACTCTACATTGGATGCAAAAATGAAAAGATCAGCGCTAAAAAAAGCTTTAATGACATCTTCCCTATTGAGATTATTTATAATAATTCTTTTTTGACCAGTATTTTTAACTTTGTGAACTAGTTCAGCCAGTATGATCGGAAAAGTTGCCGAGAAATCTGAAGATGAATTTCTGTATGAAAATAGAGTCAGGATAGGAAAAAAGGCGCAGAGTTGATAAAATAAATTTTCTTGAGAATTAAGAGGGCTTCCATATTTAATTCCTAACGTATGTAATAATACTTTTATGATGTGTTTGATCCGAGGAATAAAATTTGAGAATGCAAAGATTGGAGGGAGGCATTTAATCCAATTTAATATATTTTTCAAAATATTGAATCGTTCAGATGCCTTTATGGAATCAGTCTCGTGTGGCTGATTATAAATACGGAATCGTTCAGAAGCCTTTATATAATCAGTCTCGTGTTCCTGAGTCATGTTGCCGTTAAGTAATAAAGTCATTTTTTTCTGCGGGATATTTAGATTTAGAAAAGCATTTGCGACTTCAATATGTCCCTTTAGTCCTGTAAAACTTCCGACGGTTAAGAGTAAAATCTCATCATCATTAATGCCTAATCTTTTGCGGATGTTATTTGTAGCCGGCGGATTAAATTCTTTATGAGATGCTCCATTTGGGAGTATGGAATAGTGGCTAATCCCATTTTCCTTTGCAAAATTAATATCACGATAATCAGTAGAATAAAATATCAGATGATCAAATTTCCGAAGTATATCGGGAAGTTTTTTGAAATAATCTTGGTAAGATGGCTCATAAAGGCAAGAAAAACCACAAGGGATAAAAACTTTTCTCGCTCTGATCTGCTCCAGACATGTCCAAAGCGCATCAAACGTCCATTGTTGTGCTGCTTTGATCAAAATCACATCAAAATCTGATTCTATTAAAAAATTTTGGTATGCAGTGATTTCACCGTTAATTCCTCTAACCTGGTTTCCGGATATTGAGAACTCCTTAATGGCAACTCCATTCAATTGGAAGTCTGTTCTCTCCTTCAATATACTTGTAGCAACTGTAACGTGATGACCATATGAAACCAAATGCTCAGCAATCTCCTGCATCACTTTCTGAACCCCACCTTTACTGGGATAATAAAACTCGCAACAAAGAAGTATTTTCATAGTATCAGCGCTCCCAACACGCTTGCTTGACCAGAATCGAATTTATATTGGTATCAGCATATACCATATATCCGAATTGTTTGAGATAATCAGTAATTTCAGTTCTTTTTATTCCTCGCCCTGTATTCGAGTATGAAATGGACTCTACACATATTACCAGAGGGGCACTTTCCTCATAATTAATTTGCTTTAGAATATCCAAATCAAGTCCTTCTACATCGAGACTGAGAATATGGGGGAATTTACCATCACAGTATTCTTTTATAATACCTTGTATTGTTCTTGTCTGAACAGTAATTCTTTTCTTCAGACTCATACCTTCTTTTACATAATCTTCCGCCTCAGTGTCCGAGAGGGTATTAAGGGTTGATTCCCCAAATATTAATAGGTCAGCAGATCCATTTTTATCACTCACTGCTATGTTAAGATTGACATCATCTGGTCGCGCCTCTATAAAACGGCTAAATAGGCTGGGATCGGGCTCTATATTGATCCCCTTCGAGCCACTCAAATAGAATAATGCAGTATTACTTATATAATAGGGGTGATGTGCCCCAATATCCAAATAACTTGGGTGTTCTACTTGTATTTGGTCAAAAATATACCGAATTAAAAGATCTTCACCGCTTTGTGAAAAACTAATCTTTTTAGGTTGATTAAAAACCTGTGTAAATAATTTGTGGTTTCGGTATTGAGGTGCCCAAATGTTATCGGGAAAGACTAAAGGCAGATTATCGATAATAATTTCAGGTAAGGAGTCTTGCGCATGGTGTTTTATATAAGAGAGCAGGAAAGGAGAATATTTTTTAAAGTCAAATAAAGGAGCAATCATTTCTTTATTTATTTCTTCAACAATCCTTCCAAAAGTACCGTTCAAAGTATTCTTAGTGTCATATTTCAGGAGATAAGATAACGCTTTATAATAAACCTGCCTCGTGAGAGTAATAATTGTTTTTTGGATGAGGGATTTAATCGACATATTTAAATCTTCCTTTTTGAAATAGTTATCGCAGATAGATCGATAATTTCTTTTCTTTTAGCCACAATCAAGCCATCCCATGAGTAGGACTCCTCAAGGGTGTGTTCCGCAACTATATCATATTGCTTTTCTAAAAGATGTTTTATACATACACTGTGAAGGTGATCTGAATGTGTAGAAATAAATATAAAGTCTATCTTTCGGGCATTTATTGACTGATCAGCCCCTAATAGCATTTCATACTCCGCCCCTTGAATATCACTATGCAGTATGCTGAGATTTTTAATATTGTTCTTTATCATCAAATCATCGACACAATAAGTCGGTATATCAAAAGCTTTGGGAATTGTTTTACTGGCAATATACCCATTAATAAATTGCCCCTCACAACCATTAAGATAGAAATTTGTTTTACCTGCAAACAGGCTGCCAATTTCGGGTTCAACCATAAAATTTACAGCATTTTTGACACTTTTTTGAAACCAAATGGAATAAAATGCCCAATAACACCCAAGCTCTAACATTGTTGATCCTGCATGCACATGCTTGATTACTTCTTGAAATATAACTTCTTCCTGTGGCTCATGAACTCCTTTATTTTTAATCAGTAACCGCTCCATGTGTGGGCCATGATATGAGTGGCGGGCTATCTTAATCCCATTATGGAGTATTTGTATATCCCCCTGTCTGCTTCCTGCATCTGCTACTCTTTCGATTTTTGTATTATCAGGACATTCACATGCCAGTCTAATCCTTGCACTCCAATATTTTGAAATATCCCGGCGTTGAGTGATATTAAGTTTTCTTGCTTCCCTCGCCGTAGTCTCAGCTTCGGGAGTTGCATGCTCTGATTTTCTACTATATTTAAATGGATTGAGTTTTTTAATCTTTTCAATCATATTTCAAAAATTCTTAATAGTTATTTTAGATTTTGTCGATGAACTAACTTTGTAATTATACTTGGAAGAATTCGTCCCCCTTCACTTTGATATAATTCCGCCATTTTATTTTTCCATCGACCTTCAACCAAGAATCGTAACTTAATTTTTTCCTCGGAATTTAAGGATGTCCTATTGATGGAATGAATATATCCCGATAAATAAGCGTTCCAATCATTCCAATTTTTCCTGAAAGTTTTGTACATCTCGATTTTGGTAGGTGTTTCTCTTGGTTCTGTAGAGGGATACGAGCCAAGCTTGTGGAATAGTTTTTCTTTTTGAATATAAATATTACCTTCTTGTAGCAACTCAAAAACGAGGAGCATATCCCCACCCATAATATTAAAATTATTACCTAATTTTCTTACTGCTTCTATCAAAGCGAGTCGGTTGAACAATCCATAGATAGGATTAGCTTTACCTAAATTTTCCTCTTGGAGTATGTATGTTTTCAGACGTTGAAACTTGTCAACGACCGAAAGATCACGTACCTTTAAATAATTTGCTATTAATTCCAAGTCTTCTTTGACCCAATCAAAGTCACAAAATGCTATTGCACAATCAGAATGATGATGAGAAATGTTTTGTATGGATGTAATATATTCAGCTTCCATTATATCATCATCAGCCGCCCACAAGAATTGATCTCCAGTTGCTTGAGAGAGAACAAACAAAAAGTTATTAATAGCACCAATATTCTCTGGTTGTCTGATATATTTTATCCGATTATCTTTCTCTATATAAGCATTGACTAATGGCTCTATACGCTGGTCAGGAGAACAATTATCTGAAATAATAATTTCAATGTTTTTATATGTTTGGTGAGTTACACATTCCAACGTCCGCATCAAACCATCAAACCTGTTATAACAAGGGATGCCAATACTTATAAGTGATGTGTTATTCATTTTATTTAATCAGCGTAAGCGAATCTCGTGTCTACCTTTTCCGGTGTGGATCAGATCAAAAGATATTATTTAAGTCAACCGAAGATTGCTTCGTGAGAGTCTTTTGTAACTATGAGTAAAAGAATGAAATCAAAAGTATGGATTTCAAGTTCATTTACGAAATACAAACAAATGATTATTTGCCTCTTCTTCCATGTCGCCTAATGAAAGTAGTAGGCAAACCGGAAAGCCTATTACAATAAATATAAACGCTAAGGGCGCAAGCAGGTAATAGAGGAAATTCCGCTTAGATGAAGGATAAGTAAATCCTTTAAACCTCAGCATTTGGAAGGGCGTGTAGAGAAGACGAGAAGCCATGGTGGACCAAGTGCCTCCAAGTGAATGTAGTTCCACAAGATCTACCCCTGAGCGTTTGCACATTTCAATTGCCCAGAAGCGAGTGAAGTTCTGGTAGTGATACGGCGCGCTGTGCAGATTGCCTGTCTGCGGAAACATATAGATTCCATAGCATCCCTTTTTCAGCACACGCACACTTTCCTCAAAAAGTTGTATTGGCGTGAAAACATGCTCCGCGACTTGAATACAAACAATTGTATCAAATTGTTCATCTGGATAGTCCATGTTGCAACCGTCGCCCTGGCGGATTGTGACTCTTGACGATTCAACCTGCGGCAGATGGCTTTCGTCATACTCCAAAACCGTCCAGTGCTCGAATGGTATTTTCCGCTTAATCGCCGTCAAACAAAAATCCCACCCTCCAATATCCAAAACATGTCCGTTTGCATACTGATGCAGAACTTGAAAAAGCATTTGGTAACGCAGGTCTCGTAGAAAATAGAAGAATGATTTTAGCATGTTTAATTAATTTTGAATGAGCTGTAATAGCGATTCTTTATCCACTTCCAATCTCGGTTTTCGTGCCATACAAGTCAACTTATTGCACCACCAGTGGGTTTCAACTGTCAAGAACTGACCCGTAAATCGACACTGTAACCTTCGAATCGAGCCAGAGCCTAATAATTAAAAGATAGATCATGTAGCCAAGCAAATTGTTGCTAACACCACCCATTCCGAAGTGGGCCACCCATTTGGACGTATCTATAGTCGTACCGATGGTCATCGTCTCACTGGTCGAGCATAGTGAGCAGATGCTGTCGATCGACCTTACCGTTAGCGTTCTTCGGCAACTCAGTCATCACGATGAGCCGCGAAGGCACCATATAGTCTGGTACCAAATCCCCAAGGGCTTTCAGTAGCATCTTATCGTCCCCACCAGAGGTGCAGGCTACGTAGGCCACCAATTTGCCGTAGGCGGCTTGATGACGTTGGTAAACCACTATAGCTTGGTCGACTTGAGGCAATCTAACTAAAGCGTTCTCAATCTCCTCCAGCTCGATGCGATACCCCATGTGCTTGATCTGATTATCCTTGCGACCGATAAAGTTGAGCCTACCGTCGACCTCCCTTACCAAGTCGCCAGTACGGTACATGCGTTTCATGAAGCGGTTGCAATCGGTAATGGTATGGAAGCTCGCTTCTGTACGCTCAAAATCATTGAAATAGCCTGCTGCCACATTGGGTCCGATTAGGCACAACTCACCGGAAACCGCATCTTGATCGTTCTCATCAAGAATGCGGTAATCGAAATTGGGGTTCAGTCTTCCCAAAGTCGGCAAGCCTTCGATATTCTGGAAATCGTCCGGAACGAGCGTGTAGGCACTGCAGATGCAGGTGCATTCGGTGGGACCGTACACATTAACCAGATCGGCCTGCTTGGAAAAGCGATTGAACAGCTTCTTTAATTCGACCTTGGGATAGCCTTCACCACCAAAAACTATCACCCGCAGTGCGGGCAGGGCATCCGCCGTTAAGGCCTTCATCGTGACCAAATAAATCAACAGGGATGGCACCGAAAACCAAATTGTACAGACCATTTTATTGATGAAAGCCACCAACTCATAGGGGCTGGTCATCAACTCTCGGTACACCGGCGTGAGGGATGCACCCGAGAACAGACCGACATAAAAATCGAACACTGAATTATCGAAATACATGGGGCTCAGGTTGGCAAAATTGTCTTGGCTAGAAACACCGAAACGGGACTTCCCCCAATTGATGAAATGCAGTACATTCTGATGAGTCACCGCCACACCTTTGGGTACACCAGTGGATCCGGACGTGAACATGATGTAAGCGATACAGGTTCCATCCACTTCCAATACCGACTGCCGCTGCTGTTCCTCCTCTACGATCGTCGGCAGCATCGCCACATCTAGGAAAAGTTGCTGACAACCGACAGCATCGGCCAGTTCGATCATGGCTTGGACATGATCGGGATCTTCGTGGAATAGGATGCGAGGAGTTGCAGTTTCCAGAATTCGTAAACTCCGCGCCAAAGGCGAAGCCACATCTAGATTGACATAGGCAATGCCCAGTCTGAGTGCAGCCAGCATTAGGGCATAGGATAGTGGCCGCTTGTTGTGGCCAATGGCGATGACATCGCCTCGCAAACATCCGCGTTGGGAAAGCAAGGCGGCCAAGCGCTGACTCCACTCATCCAACTCCGCAAAACTAATGGTTCTGTCCTCATAACGCAGCGCGGCCTTATCACCCTGTCTAGCGACGATTTCTTCAAAACAGGTTCCAAGATTATAATGGTATAAACTCATGGTTTTATTATTACTCCGGCAATTAAATGGATAACAATCAGACGGCTTTGGGATAAGTGACGAATTGATTATCAAAATAAGATGCAACGTGTTTGGTTTTTTTGTTAAGCTTGTGCATATAGGTTTTGAGATTGAATTCGAGTTCTTTTCGATCAGCAGGAAGGGGCATCTGCCTCCCCTTCAAACTACAGTTGAGATATTCACCGGGGTTGCATTCGGGGCTGTAGGATGGCAAGAAGTGTAATTCAATACGATGAGCATTCTGAGCCGACCACTCTTTAACGGGGGAACCATGGTGAAACCGGAGGTTGTCCACAATGAGGAAGACCTTCCTGCTGGCATCCTTTGACAGACGATCCAGAAACCGGATAAACACTTTGCTATTGAGCGTGTCGCGATAAATCAACCACCTCGCCTTGCCTTGATTGGTGACGCTCGAAATCATGTTTGAAGAAAAGCGGTTACCCAGCAATCTGACGATTGGGGGTTTTTCAGCGATTTTCTTTTGAATCTGCTCATCCTGCCCGGGGGTGAGATTCCTGAGGGTTCCCATCTTACGCCCCTGCTTGCGTGGGCAAAGCGAGATTTTTCCAAGTCGTTTCCTGTCCCAGCGCCAAAGGTCAGCCGTTCTGATATTGACTCCAAGAGCTTCTGCCACGACGCGCCGACTCTTGTCTTGTTTATTCATGGCATAAGCCCGCTGCTGGGGCGTTGCCTGTGTTTTTGATCCAATTTTCGAGCATCTTCTTTCATGTAAATCATCAAACAAAATTTATGTCTATATTATATCTATTTAATTGCCAGATTAATAATGATTCATCAATATCAAAAGTGGGAACTGAAGAAAAAAATATTTTCCGCCCGAAGCACTTGGCCATCCACGTTAGACTCGTATACTGTTCACTAACCTGCAAGACAATATTCATTTTTTGATAGTAAAGAAGGGGTATGGTGGCTGCTTCGCAATAAAACCGGAAGTCCGACAAAGAGCCATCGAACCGAAATTATTTGTAAAACAGTCCCACGAAGGCCGAATAGAATCTTGGCAGCAGATTCCAATAAATTTTGTTACTAGAGCCTTACCTATCCCACGCTGCCTATACTCTGGCAATGTAGCAACATCAATTTCTGCGTGTCGATCGGCTAATGCTGCAGCATAGCAAATTCCGAGAACTTTGCTTTTGTCTTTCGCGACTACCGCACGGGAGTGCAGCAAAAAGTCCGAATTGGAACGCCAAAATCGATTGACTACTCCGAATGTCTGTTCCAGAGAAGGAATGTCCTCCTCATGGATTACCGAGACTGGAAAATCAATATCTTCTGAAATTGCTACCGACTCATATCTCTCCCCAAGAACGAAACGTTGGCGTTCAGAACGAAATTCACTCGGGATTTCTGCACTGAGAATTAAAAAGGGCTGTGGCATATATAAGCGAATCTTTTCTATCTCGAAGGCCTTATTGATAAGCAGGTAGTTATTCAGATCAAACTCAAAGCGCGGAACCGATTCCCCGAAGATTTGAGAATAACCAAAACTATGTTGAACGAATACCTGATTGGGTGAATCAGCTCGGTCCCCATAAACCACACCATCCTGTTCGTCTAACAGGACTGACGCAATCAGTGGAAAGAAATACTTCTGTGAGCGATAACGATCAAATAACTGAGGATACTGTATTTTCTCAATAACTGTCATTTTAGATTCTAAGACCCCCGTTGACTGGCAGAATCGTGCCATTGATGAAATCATTTCTTATCACCGCCGCCACCGCTTGGGCGATTTCGTCAGCCTGTCCGAGGCGACGCAGCGGAGTATTAGTCTCGATATGCTTTAGGATCGAACCATGCAGAGCACTGCGAGTGGAGTCGGTATCAATGAAGCCAGGTGCCACCGCATTACAGCGGATGCCCAGGCGAGCCAATTCCTTCGCCCATGTAACTGTCATCGCATTCACCGCCCCTTTAGCTGCGGAATATGCTGTTTGCCCCTCGTTACCACAGGCACTGATGGAGCTGATATTGACGATGACCCCTTTAGTCCGTTGCAGCACCATCTGCTCGACTACGGCGGAAGTCATGATGAAGACCGAGTCAAGATTGACAGTCAGAGAATCACGGAAACGACCGTAATCGTGCATCATAGCCGCAGGATTCAGGATATTGACCAAAGGCTCGCTAAAAATAACCCCTGCATTATTGATGAGAATGTCGATGCGACCGTGCTTTGTCACAATCTCGATGCAAATCTCACGGGCCTTGTCCGGCTGGGTGACATCTAGTTCCCTGCGATCAAAACGCTCTGACAGCTCCTGCAGTGCTTCCCGATCACGATCCACGA
>JAWXBN010000030.1 GCA_034440155.1 Verrucomicrobiota bacterium
GCACCGGTGCTAATCTCGAGGAGGATGTCTTTAACCTCGTCGCCCATGACCACTACGAACGGGTCCCTAATTACCGTGACCTGACCCCTGCCGACGAGCAGTCTTTACTCGAACGGCATATGAACCGCGTCACAGACACATGCATTCCTGAAATGGAAGCCATGCGCCGCATTGAATCAGTCGTCTTAGAGGAATGGGTCGCAGCAGACCAAAAGGGAGAACGATATTTCCCCCATGAATTCATGTACAAGATTCTCAAGAGCGGCAAGCTCGAGAAACATTATCAAATCGACCCTAAGAATAGCTGGCTCATGGCGGCCATGGAGAAAAATATCCCCATGATAGTCCCCGGCTGGGAGGATGCCACTCTCGGTAATATGTATGCGGGCCATTGCATCTCCGGTGACATCAAAAAAGTCCACACCGTCCGCACCGGGATCGAATATATGATGGAGCTTGCCGAATGGTACACTCACACTAGTGCGGCAAACTCGATTGGATTCTTCCAAATCGGTGGGGGCATTGCCGGCGACTTCCCGATTTGTGTGGTTCCCATGCTCCATCAAGATCTGCAACGTGATGAAGTTCCTCTCTGGGGTTATTTCTGCCAAATCAGCGATTCCACCACCAGTTACGGTTCATACTCCGGGGCTGTACCGAATGAAAAAATCACTTGGGGCAAGCTGGGTATTGATACGCCAAAATATATTGTGGAGTCGGATGCGTCGATTGTTGCGCCTTTGATTTTTGCGAAGATTTTAGGCTGGTAACTCTGACAATGATTTTTTCTTTGTCGAAAATGTAAAAAACGTTTGCGTAAAAAGACAAAATCGTTACTTTAAAAAACTCCGGTGCACCCTATGGTCTAGCCCGGTTAGGACACCTCCCTTTCACGGAGGTAGCACGGGTTCGAATCCCGTTAGGGTGACCAATTTTTTTATATAACCATTTTTACTTATGAATCAATTCAAAGCAAAATTCGAAAAACAGATCACGATTGCTTTATTTGTATTTGTAACCCTGCTCCCGTTTGTCGCGACCTTGGGCCTTATCGCCGCGATCATTCTGATCAATCATAACTTCCTGAACTGGATGGAGTAAGTTCCCCCACCCCCCCTTTTTTCCTGTCGGGCATTAACCAGATGCTTGGTTTGTCTTTAATATCTTGCCGACGATGCTTTTTGTGAGTTTGAAGGAATAATAGACCCCCACTAGGAGCAGAAAGAAAAGGATCATGGCGATAACCGGGAGGAAGATCGCCACAAAAGACATCACGACTGCCCCGATGGACTCCAATGTAGAGATAAGCGGATTTGCTATCCCCCCAGTCGTCGCCGTCGAGAGTAAGCGAGTCTGGACACTGCCGAGCTGGATCAGCCCCGCCGTCCCCCCACCGGCAATGATGGCCAATGCCCAATGCGCCCAAGGGGGTACATTACTCAAGACAGAATAACTCACTAATACACCAGCGAGCACGGCCATCGGGGATGCCACCGAATCAAGCAAATTATCCAGCCATGGAATGTAATAAGCCAATATCTCGGAGAGAGTCGCCACACACAGGCAGACAAAAACCGGCCACGACCCGAGCCACGCGACACTTTCAAAAAGCTCAAACCCACCAAAAAGGGATGCCCCGCTCAAGATCAGAAGGGGAATAAAAATCCTGAAGCCACATGCGGCACTCAGACCGATCCCGATAAAGACGCTTAAAATTGTTTCCACATTCATAGGGGGATGAGAATTGATTCGGGCAAATTGTTCAAGGTTTTTCCTTTTTATCCGCCATGACAAAATCCACATGTCCGCCATTACGCTGGACAATCTCGGTGATCCTGTCTTCAGATGTTTTCATTACTTCTTTGAGGATACCGGAATTCCTCACATTCACACGAGCTTGGAGTCTTAGCCCATTTAACGCCTCTTGACGGTCTGCATCAGTGATTTCATTCCACCAACCACTGTCATCTTTGAGCATTTGGTAATCTAATATCTCCACGGAAAGAACTTTTGCCGGAGGCATCTTTGCCGTCACCCGACGGGTCTTCGGATCAATGCTTATGGTGAAGGGTTCCTTTAAGTTAAACCCTGCCTTCGCCAGTACGAGGGCCTCGATTTCCAGCACCTTTTCACTCCCCAGCCATGAATGTGTCCACCCGTACCGGACAGACATCTTGCGTTCGACTGTGGCTAACTCCAAGATCGGTTCGATCTCCCCGAAAACAGTCACCCCATTAACCGTGACTATCGGGGTGATTTGTAAAGATTCTTTAATTTCACGGCCCAGTTTCTTTGCAAACTCGACACTTTCCGAGGCGCCGGAGGAAAACTCACCTTTTAATCCCCGCGCAAGATCTAAGGGTCCTTTATAGAGGATCGTGTAAAGGCTCCAAGTCGCCACAAATAGAATCGCGCAAGCGACTATCCCCGCGGAGAGCAGCCTCCAGTAAAAGGAGGGTATTGCGCCCTTTGGTTTTTCTGATCGTCGAGGTTGTTCGTTTATATCCATGGAAAAACAGGCAGCTACTTCGCCCCTATTCGTTTGATTCCTGCCAGGCTTAATACCAGTATGCCCACGGCAGTCCCCGTAATAGGCGTCGGGACAGCTGCTAAAATGGCCAAAACCGCTGCCACAGTAGCGGCTTTACTATTTGTGTCTTTATTCAGATATTTCTGTACGCAGAATACCCCGATAAAGACAGTTAAAAAACTCAAGGGAACCGTCACGATCCATGTCACTACCAACCATTCGCTAATGCTCCATAAACTATCGATAGCGACCAAGATTAATGCCGATAGGGGATGAATAAAGTTTTCCGCCCGGGGAGCAATTTGTTTTTCCTCCTCAGCAGGCAGGATTTCCACCCGGGAATCATCAGTCATAGACATGCCCTCAAGATACACCCTTTCCACCTTCTGAAAAGGGCAAAAACTCCCAAGAAGCCTGAGCAACCGCTCCCCTCTGATGATATTAGATTAAAAGCAGAGGAGTAATCATCCCCCCCTCATGACAAATCTCCCCGTTGACAAAATCAACGTATCATGATTTATTAATGCGTATCTTATCAAGAGCAGCTGAGTGTACGGCACGATGAAGCTGCGGCAACCGGTTCGGGAGAATAAAAAATCCAGAACGCCGAGGTGCCAAGTCCGCCTGGGAACATTATCTGTTTTCAGGAAAGATAAGAGGAGAGTTCGACTTTTTAAAATTAATCCAAAGCGACATGCTCTTCTTCTCTTCTAGGACTTTCATGCAGGTGACTCTTGATACGGTAAAAACCCTATTAGAGACCCATGAGCAAAACATTTTTTAACGAACTAAAATGCCGCGAGTGCGGACGCCCCTACCCCAAAAAGGCCATTCACGTCTGCGAATATGATTTCGGCCCACTGGAAGCTAATTACGACTACGACCTGATCAAGTCCCACTTGTCGCGTGCATTAATCGAGTCCCGTCCGCTGTCCATGTGGCGTTACCGGGAATTACTCCCGATCGATGGGGATCCCACAGTCGGCACAAAAGTCGGATTCACCCCGCTGGTCGAGGCCAAAAACCTCGCGCAACGCCTGGGTATTAAAAAGCTGTATATCAAAAACGATACCGTTAATTACCCCACCCTCTCATTCAAAGACCGCGTGGTCTCCGTGGCCTTGAGCCGTGCGCGTGAGCTGGGCTTCGACGTGGTCGCTTGTGCTTCTACCGGGAACCTTGCAAATTCAGTCGCTGCCAATGCTGCGGCCTCAGGCATGAAAAGTTATGTCCTCATTCCTGCCGACCTGGAACAAGGCAAAGTGCTGGGATCCCTCGTTTACGGTACGAATGTCATTGGTATCCATGGTGCCTACGACCAGGTCAACCGCCTTTGCTCGGAAATTGCCGGGAAATATAACTGGGGTTTCGTCAATGTGAACCTGCGCCCGTATTATGCGGAAGGCTCAAAAACCATGGGTTATGAAATCCAAGAGCAGCTCGGGTGGCGTATCCCCCGCCACACAGTCGTCTGTATGGCCAGTGGTTCACTCCTGACCAAAATCCATAAAAGCTTTAAGGAATTTACCAAACTCGGATTAGTCAATGAATCACCTTTTACGATCCATGGTGCCCAAGCCACCGGCTGCGCCCCCATCGCTCATGCTTTCAAGGAAAATACCGATATTATCAAGCCGGTGAAGGAACCTAAAACAATCGCCAAATCACTGGCGATCGGAACCCCTGCTGACGGTTATTATGCGATCCACACGATGAGGGAAACGGGTGGGTCCTGTGAAGATGCCACCGATCCTGAAATCATTGAGGGAATCCGTATGCTTGCCGAATGTGAAGGTATCTTCGCTGAAACAGCGGGCGGGGTCACCGTCGCCTGTGCGAAAAAACTCATCGACTCAGGTAAAATCCCGCGCGATGAAGAAGCCGTGCTTTGTATCACAGGTAACGGTCTCAAAACTCAGGAAGCGATTCTGGGTAAATGTGGCGAACCACGTTTGATCAAACCGAGCCTGTCGGAATTCGAGCAACAAATTTACGCACCGGACTTTCATCAGACCTCACCCGAAAAAAAATAAAAACATCACTTTAAAAGCAAAACATGCCGAGGCCTGCCCAAAATACACCCCCCGGATAATCAATAACCACAGTCTTTAAAAGACGGTGGAATGGTTTTTCTACCGGCTCAAAGACGGCTAAAGTAGAACCCCGAGTTTATAAAAATAGAGGCCGCCTGAAAGGCGGTGGTATTAAAACGAAAACGAGAAATCAAGGAGCAATAATATCTATGGCTATTCAAGTAATGATCCCTACCCCTTTACGCAAATTTACCCAAGAACAAGATACTGTGAACGCCGAGGGCACCACGATTCGTGAATTGATCGATTCCCTTGATGCAAATTATCCTGGAATCAAAGAACGCCTCTTATCCCCGGACGGTCAAATCCCCCGTTTCCTGAATATCTATCTCGGTGATGAAGATGTCCGCCACCTCCAGCAACTCGATACCCCGGTCAAAGATGGTGACGCCATTAGTATCATCCCCGCCATCGCAGGTGGCTAGGAAAGCCGGTAATCACCAAAAGGGGGTTCATGGATACGATCCGGTACTCAGGATCATGAACCCCTCACAGGCTAAAAAACTGTAAACCTCATTTCTCTTTATCTGGTTTTTTGCTTAACCATTCAGATTTTCCTGATGGCACCCCTTAGAATCAGGCACGGCCTGGACCTTCCCTTCCTTTACTTTTGGTGGTGACCCCTCTAAAGTCCAAGGAAATCACCACCCATGAGCGAACATCATCCCATCCGTAATTTAGACTCCTTGTTTCATTCCCAAAAACGGGCTTTTGTCGCCGATCCGGTTCCTTCGCTCCAGTCTCGTCTGGACAAACTCGATAGGCTTAAAAAGGAATTAATCCTCCATCATCAAGATTTGATTGAGGCCATGAGTCAGGACTTCGGCGTACGGAGTCGTTACGATTGCATTTTCGGGGATATCATCTCCACCCTGCAACTCATTAAATACACGTCTAAAAACCTGAGGAACTGGATGAAACCCTCACGTCGGAGTGCGGGAATGATGCTCGCGCCTGCCCGTGTGGAGGTGATTTATCGACCCCTCGGAGTCGTCGGCATTATTTCCCCGTGGAATTTCCCTGTGCAACTATGCCTGATGCCACTGATTACCGCACTGGCCGCAGGTAACCGTGTCATGATCAAACTCTCCGAATACACCCCTGTGACGAATGCCGCCTTGGGCAAATTGCTCTGCGGCATATTCCCCCGGGATGAGGTCTGCACGGTCGAAGGTGATGCCACCGTCGCGGAGACCTTTAGCAAATTGCCCTTTGACCACCTGCTTTTCACCGGGTCCACCTCCGTAGGCCGCCACGTCCTCACTAATGCAGCGGCAAACCTCACGCCCGTCACTCTGGAGCTCGGCGGCAAATCCCCCTGCCTCATCGCCCCCGACATGCCTCTCGATGCGGCTATAGATCGGATTGTTTACGGCAAGAGTCTCAATGCTGGCCAGATCTGTATCGCCCCGGATTACATCCTGATTCCCCGGGGTAAAGAAGAGGCCTTTGCCCAGGGGTTCGTAAAAAAATTCCAAACCTTTTACCCCGCCGGAATCAAAGATGATGGTTACACCTCCATTATTAACTCCAAACAATACAGCCGCCTGTCCTCGTGGCTCGATGAGGCCAAGGAAAAGGGAGCCAAAGTGATCCCCTGCGGTGAGCCCTCCTGCGATGCGCAAAATAGGAGAATGCTGCCCCATTTACTTTTGAATACTCCCCATGATTGCACTCTCATGAATGAAGAAATCTTCGGGCCTTTGCTCCCGGTCATTCCTTACGACTCGATCAGGGAAGCCATCGCTTACATCAAAGAACGACCACACCCCCTAGCCCTCTACCTGATGAGTTTCGACCAGACCCTTCAAAAAAAGGTACTCTCAGAAACTCAATCGGGTGGAGTCTGCATTAATGACACCCTCATGCACGTCGCCGCCGATGACGCGCCTTTTGGAGGCATCGGGCCTTCTGGAATGGGGCATTACCACGGGCACGAAGGATTCCTTACTTTCTCCAAGGCCAAAACCGTGCTGACCCGGGGGAGATTTTACCCCGCCAAATACATCCAGCCCCCCTTCGACACCCCCCTGAAAAAATTCCTGATTAACTGGTTGATCCGGTAATACAATTTTTTTAAAAAAAGTGAACTTTAAAGCAATTTGCCCAGGCAAATCCTCATATCGAAGAGTCTGATCTGGTAAAAGTGCTCCGGCGTTTTTCAATCCTGAATGCAAAGAACCCCCCCGATGCTCCCTCATCCACCGTTCTCTCCATTCCTTCAAAAGTTCGGCCTTTTTTTCCGAGTCATGAAAAATAATCGCTAATAATCGAGGCTGACACGACTAACCTCTCCAGCCTGTCTTCCGATTTTGTTTGAACATAGATATCGATCTTTGCGAGTGACTGTCCCTGATCATCAGTCCAAGTGGAGAGCACTTCGCATGGAAAAAGCCCGTTTCTTGGGTATGAGCTGTCACTCCATAAATATTCGGTGGTCATAATGACGCACTTATCGACTACCTTATGGAGATGGCCGTCAGAATCGACGAACTCTCCTTCCGCAATGTTGGGTTGGTGTTCCATCACGAACCGTACAATTTTTAACGGCAACGGCTTTTGAGGTTATACTCATCTGGATTTATTCTGCCGAAAGTCCCGAAGGGACAGGGATTAGGTCGACTGGCTCGTTGGGCATTTTTATTTTCGTAAGATAGCCCACAGCAACAAAGAAAGTGGAATAGAAATGTTCCAAACAAGAACACAGCATCGGAATCGACGTAAACGTCGCCTTTCTTCCGTGCCCTCCTGAATCCATTTCGGCTTCGTAAATAACCATAAAAACATCAGTATATTACGATGCCAGTAGCTGGAAATCCAAGTGCATTCCGGATCGCTCCAAAACATGCCTGCGGGTCGGCCGTCTGATAGCCATGCGTCATGATGAAAATAGTGTTCTGTTTGAATAAGGCTGTCAAAAAGTACAAATGAATAGATCAAGAACGGTATGGCTATAATAACTGGTATCGGGACCAGAAAGTTCATTTGTTTGCCGAACATGTATTAGACAGAAGTAAGTCCGTCTATTTTCCGGTGTTTCTGCCTATCCAGAAAAGCCGTTATTAATGATTGAGAGGGAATTAACGGAAATTCAAGCATGTCCGGTGATTTGAGTTAATTTTTGAAAACGGGAGGGGAAAAGTTTAAACGTGTCACAGCAAATTGCTCAGTCCTGACTTTGCGACCTTGGTATACTTCTGCGAGAAATGATTACGGAAAGAATCTTGATTCAACGACCACCGTCAGAGAAAGATGGTGGATTGATTTTTCTCCGGTTGCAAGTCCGCTAAAAGCCCGAAGCCCCGAGTTTCTGTCCAATGTAGGTGGGGTGGTTCCTTTGGGCAAGGACGAGCCTCGGGAAAGACGAACGACACGGCAAGATCGTCCCCTCCCAAAAATCTCTACTGCATTCCTGATTCTGTGGTTCAAAAAATCTGCGCCAATCTGTGGTTCAAAAAAGGCTCTTCGGGATTTCGAGTGGGTGAATATTGCGCCCTTTCGACTTTTAACTTTATCCGATCTCCCATCTTCGATATCCTCTCCTCCATGCTCTTCCAAATCCTCCTCTTTGACGGTTTTGATGAACTCGACGCGATCGCGCCGTATGAAGTCCTTAAAATGGCCGCTAAACACCTCCCTGAATGGAAGGTGGAATTCGTCACGCTCACCCACGCAAATGCCATCACGGCTGCCAACGGGCTCGAACTCGTCGCCCCGAGCAAATTGCTCTCACTCGACCAGAAACCGGATATCCTCGTCATTCCTGGGGGTGGCTGGGTCGATCAAAGTCCATTGGGCGCACGCGGCGTGACAAATTGCGCCGAGGCCCTCGCACTCCTGCGCAAATTGCAGCAGTCCGGTGTTATTCTCTCCAGCGTTTGCACCGGGTCCATGATCCTGGCTGCGGCAGGCCTCCTCGACGGACGTCCCTGCATCACCCATCACAGTGCCCTCGACGATTTAAAGAAATTCCCCGTTCAAATTATTCAAAAAAGAGTCGTCGATGATGGAGACATAATCACTGCCGGCGGGATCACCTCCGGCCTCGACCTCGCCCTCCACCTGATCGAACGCTTTGCCGGAGCCCCCCTCGCCACACAAATTGCGGCAGCGATGGAATATACAAAAAAATAAAAAAAATCCTAAATTCCTCTAAGCACGCTGAATGTGCAAGAAAACGAATTCAAATTTCGATTAACAGGTGAATTTCTAAACCTGTGGTTTACCCGGTTGAACCTTACGCCTGTATCGGAGGGCTAACCCCGCGCAAATCATCCCGGCGACGAGCATCACATAGGTCGAAGGTTCGGGAACTGGCAGGATTTGGTAATTTAGATAAATATTTTGACTATCCGCACTCAAGAACCAGACTCCGCCTCCCAGACTATAGTCATTAGCGAATCCGGTCATATCTAGATTGAGATTATTAGTATTAAATCCGGAAATGGTTAAAGCCTGAATGATACTCTTCTGATAATCTTGGAATTGGTTGAAGCCAATAGCATTACCTGCAGCATTTGCCAGTGTCAGGGATTTGACATTAATATTAAATTTATTACCGGGGTTCGCTGTAATATCGAGTAGCCCGGTCACATTGATAAAGTCCCATCCGGGATCTATTCCTTGCGTCCCTCCAAAATTATTAACTTCCCAGAGGTAATTCCCGCCTGTACCCCACTCCAACGTGCCGAAATTCTGGAGCCCTGGACTATTCCCCGGTGAGAGCGTCGCTCCATTAGCCACGATCAACTCTGTAAATGTCGCGTTACCGCTGATCACCCCGCCATTAAATGTAATTAAATTTGTGACCACACCTGCAAATGAAACGTGTCCATCATTATTCACGACCAATCCATTAGCAAAAGTATTCGTCACACCAGCTTGTGTTTGCCGGAAATATGCCTCTGTGCCCGAACCATCACCCACGACAAAAGCTTGCCCGTTACTGACAGTCACCTGTCCGACGACTGTTGTGCCCCCATTCAACTGGTACACACCTTGTGAATTCGTAACGATCAGCTTGTCGGCAATCACAGTTCCATTATTTTGGAGATTCGTCCCCCCTTGAATATCGTAAACCGAGGTTCCTGAATCATTTGTGATGACTAATTTCGAGGCAGCTTGGTCGATTAAAACTAAATTACTCACCCCCCCGTTTTGACCAACAGTTAAATTTTGAATCCCCAGATAGGCATTATTACTCACGACAAGAGTCCCCCGCGA
>JAWXBN010000031.1 GCA_034440155.1 Verrucomicrobiota bacterium
ACATTTACCTGATCATAGAGGCCCTCGCCCAAGCCGCCGTGAAAGAAGGACTCCCGGAAACTCTCGCCCTAAACCTCGCGGTCCAAACAGTCAAAGGGGCCGCCCTCATGCTCGAAAAAACGGGGGAAACCCCCTCCAAACTCCGGGATCAAGTCACCAGCCCCGGTGGCACTACCCTCGAAGGCCTCAAAGTCATGGAATCCAAAGCCATCCGCGACATCCTCCAAGACACTGTCTCCGCCGCTGCTAACCGTTCCCGCGAACTCGGACGGTAATCCGGTATATACTAAAATAACTTTACAAGCTACAGGACTATTGGGAGGTAAATAGTCCGGCACCGGGGGAAATTTTACGGTGCATATCCTTGCGCTGAAAACGTATTCGATCTAATCAATTCACTAAACAAAACGAGAGAATCAATCAATCTTATGTCAGCAAAACCCTCCTACCCCGCCGGAACAAAAACACGTATCGAATCAGACAGCATGGGCGACATCGAAGTGCCCTGTGATGTTTATTGGGGAGCACAGACCGCCCGTTCCCTCATCCATTTTAATATCGGATCGAATCCCATGCCCCCGGAAATCATCAAGGCATTCGGTATCCTCAAAAAATCCGCCGCCCTCGCTAATAAAGACCTCGGCAAATTGCCCGCGGAAACCTGTGAACTCATCTGTAAATCTGCTGATGAAGTCATCACCGGTCAGTGGAACTCCCATTTCCCTCTCAATGTCTGGCAAACCGGCAGTGGCACCCAGACCAATATGAATGCCAACGAAGTCATCTCGAACCGCGCCATCGAAATGGCCGAAGGTGAGTTGGGCTCGAAAAAACCGGTGCACCCAAATGACCATGTGAATATGTCACAGTCCTCAAATGATACATTCCCCACAGCGATGTACGTCGCTGCCGCCTGCCAAATCCAAGAGAAACTCATCCCCGCCGTCCGCCTCATGCGTAATGGGCTCGCCGCCAAGGCCAAGGAATTCACCGGGATCGTCAAAATCGGTCGTACCCACTTGCAAGACGCTACCCCTGTGACTCTCGAACAAGAATTCTCCGGTTACGTCGCCCTCTTGGACGCAGACATCGAACGCATTGAAATCGTTCAAAAAGGTCTCTTCCGCCTGGCTATCGGTGGAACAGCCGTCGGCACCGGCCTAAATGCCCATCCGGAATTCGGTGACCGCGCGGCAAAGTATATCGCCACGGCCACCGGCCTTCCGTTCGTGTCCCACACAAATAAATTCGCCTCCCTCTCAGCCCATGATGAACTTGTCTTCGCCAGCGGGGCACTCAAAACACTGGCGTGTTCACTCATGAAAATCGCCAATGACGTGCGTTGGCTCGGCAGCGGACCACGCTGTGGACTCGGTGAACTCAACCTTCCTGAGAATGAGCCCGGTTCATCCATCATGCCCGGCAAGGTGAACCCGACCCAGAGCGAAGCCATGACCATGGTTTGTGTCCAAATGATCGGTTATGATACGGCGATCGGTATCGCTGGTAGCCAAGGTAATTTCGAGCTCAATGTCTTTAAGCCGGTGATGGCTTTCGACTTCCTTCACGGGCTCAAGCTCCTCAGTGAATCCTGTGTCTCCTTCCAGGAACATTGTGTCGAGGGAATCACGGTCAACCGCGAAGTCATCGACGGTTACGTGGAAAAATGCCTCATGCTCGTGACCGCGTTAAATCCCGTCATCGGTTACGACAAAGCCGCTAAGATCGCGAAAAAGGCACACAAGGAAAAAATCAGCCTCAAGGAAGCGGCTATCGCCTTGGAGTACCTCACCGCAGAAGCTTTTGACAAAGCTGTCGTGGCCGAAAGAATGACCCGCCCGTAATCATTTCCTACAAAAGGCCCGTGGGAACACGGGCTGTTTTATTTCCGCCGACAAACTCATCAAACATTTTGCCCCGATTCAAAATCTCCTTATGAATAAACTCAGAGTATAATTCCCCCTCATGAAAAGACCTTTTATTGCCATGGATACGAATTTCTTTACGGAGCTCGGCTGGTACACATTCGAGTCCCGTGCCGAGATGCTCGCCGAGCTGGGTTATGACGGCATGACCTTTACCATTTTTGAAACCGGTTACAAACCCCTCTGGCGTCAACAAGCCTTTGACGACATCGAGAAGATAGCTGCGATCCAGAAGAAAACCGGGATCGGAGTGGACTCGATCTATATGAATCTCGACTTGTCCAAAAGCCCTGCTGAGGGGGACAATGCCGATATTCCCCGGATACTCTCCCAAATGACCTCAGAGACTTGCGCGAATTTGGAGTTAAGCGTTTGTTTTACGGATAATTCCGTCGCCAAATCCGATGCCTCCGCCGACGGCAAATTGCTGCAATGGCTCGAACCAATCATTCCTGTCTTAGAAAAAAACAATTTGCACCTGCATCTCTACCCTCATTCCGGGTTCTGGATCGAGCGAGTGGAAGACTCCGTCCGCCTGAAAAAGAAAATCAATCACCCCCGGATCCATGCTGTATTCTGCGGGCTCCACTGGTTTTGTGTGGATGGTCAGGATATCGAGGGCAAATTGCGCGAAGCGGCCCCTCACTTGGGTTCGGCTAATATCTCCGGCATGCGGGTCACGGGTGAACACAAACAAATTGTTCCCTTGGACGATGGGCAACTGGATAATTCCCTCATCATCGGCCTGCTCGACCAATACGGCTACAAAGGCAAAATCGCCTTACAAGGTTTCGGTTGTGCCGGGGATGTCTATACTCATCTCAAAAAGTCGATCAACACCTTCCGCGACATCGACACCCGAGTCCGAAACCACCCGTCCTGGAGCCAGCGTTTCCCGGCTTAGATAAATTTTCCCTATTCATCATCCTCGATGAATGGTGGATTTTTTGTTTTAGTCTGCAAGCCGGGGAGAACCCATCCTTATTGTCCAACCTGATAATGCCTTCTAGCCCAAGCATAATACTGCATGTCACGCCAGACCCGGGATTCATATTTTCCCTCGATTTTCTGCAGGAGTTGTTTAGCCATTTTATCATCCTCTGCGATACAGGCCAAATAGGCGTAATCATTAATAATTAGATTTGAATTTGGATAGTCCGCCACAGACCCATCAAAAGAGTCCTTAACAATCTTCCATTTAAAGTCCGTTTCTTTAAAAAAATCACTGCCATAATAACTAATAATATAAGAACAGATTTTACTATAGATTAGCTTGCCTTCTGGGTGGGTTTTATAAAGTTCCAAAGCGAATCCCTCCATCTCCCCCCTTTCTCCATACCAACGTGGCATGAGATAATAGGCCTTATAGGTATATAAGGGAATATAGCCCGGCCATAGTTTTATCCCTTCCTGGTAAAAATTTTCAAAACCCTCACGCTCTACCCCCTGCCCCATGGCGATCACCATCATAATGCGGTAATACTCAGGATTTGAATCCGGCAGGGTAGAGGCTTCAAGCATGACTTTTTGGGCATTATCCAAGAATTGATGGAAGTATTTCCATCCGTCTTCACTCACTGAATGAGCATACCCCGATCCACGTGCTTCCCAAGCCATATCCACCCATATATCAGCCTCGACGAGTCTTGCTGTCATGGAGTTTGGATACTGTTCTTTCCATCGGTTGATCATCTCCAGCTTCTGCTGGTAGTGGGGAATGCCACTATTTGAATAATTACCTATGGAAATAAAATAATTAGTTAACTTCCATGACCCTGTTGTTGTTCTTGCTTGGGAATCTTTGAGATCTTTGGCGATTTGCTCAAGTTCATCAAATTTTTCAGCAGCTAAAAGAGCTCGAATGTAGGCTTCGGCTTGTTCCATTAGCAAGGTTTCCTGACTTAATCCTGCCTTCATTTTGACTTCCGGGACTACAAACTCTTTTGGTTTTGCTTCGGGAGGGGCTGCATTTTGAGCTACGGCAGCCGGAGCCGCAGGGAGGGGAGTGGGTGTGGGTACGGGTTTCGGCGGTGGCTCTTGGTCATTCTGGGCAACGAGATCCACCTCGATAACCTTTCCTTTTTCGATGGTTACATCCCCCCCTTTATAGGAGAGCACTTTCTTTTCCCCCTCTTCAATAATTCCCACTGGTTTGCCCAGCTCTTGAACGACTTTGTCTTCAGTGTCATCTATATATATCCATGCGTGAAGGGGAGAAAAGAGTGACACGAATAAAAGCAAAAAACTGGTAATGGGGAGAAGTCTCATAGTGGCTGGATGAATTTAATAAACAGTGTGACGCCAAGTAAAGGCCAATATTCCATCTTCAATAGATTGCCTGCCCGGTATTCGCCGGAACTCAAGTTTTCAAGACTCTCGACATACATATACCCTATATTACTTTCCGGGCGGGCGGGGGCACCGACATTGGACAACCACACTTGGGCATTTTTTTGATTGGTCACATTTGCAATCAACCCTGTGATCTGGACAATGTCCCCTTTGATCAAGGATTTCATTTTCTTTTGATCTCGGGATTAGCGGGAATGAATGGGAGGTCAATGGTGGAAGGAAATATTTGCGAAGTAGGAATCGACGGTGGGTCAGGATAAAGGATACTCATGTCCCTACTGCCTTTATTGATAATGAAATCTCACAAGCAAATGATTGATTTGGGTAAGGAATACTGTTAGTTGATACGTTATGGGGTCTGACAATTTTCGTACAAGAGGAAATCAACTGCGTATTTTTCTGTTAATCCTGTTATTTATCCCCCTGATTGTCCGGTCACAGGAAAATAATTACGATTCGGAATACCAAAAAGCTAAGGCACTCACTGAAACGGGGGCTTACTCACAAGCCATTGAAACTTTCAAAAAACTTGCCGAGGCCGGATTTGCCCCGGCACAAACCTCCCTTGCCATGTTTTATTTACAGGGGAATGGAGTCGATAAAAACCCTTCGCTTGCCTTTGAAAATTTCCAGAAGGCAGCCAACCAAGGTGATATCCAAGCTCAGGTTTATCTTGCAGGATGTTACGCAAATGCCATCGGGACCCCTAAAAACGTCGAGGAATCAGCTGTGTGGTTCAAGAAAGCAGCCGATCAGGGGAATGCTAAAGCCCAACACTATTTGGGCACCTATTACATGACAGGGACCGGTGTGAAACCGGACATTAACGATGCAATCAAACTTTTTAAATTTGCGGCGAATCAGGGATACCAACAATCCCAATTCCAACTTGCCCAAATCTATCAAAATGGACAAGGCACAGATAAAGACATCAAGGAATCCGTCAAATGGTATAAAAAATCCGCCGAGGCCGGGCACGCGGAATCACAATTCAAATTATCCCTCTATTATGCCAATGGCCAAGGAGTACCAAAAGATGAAATTGAATCCTTGGCCTGGATGAATATTGCTGCCAGTAGCGGTAATGAAACGGCCGCCCGTACCCGCACCGCGATGGAGGTAAATCTCGGCAAAGAAATCACGCTTTATGCCCAGCAACGCAGCAAGGAAATCCTCGACGATATCAAAATGTCAAAAAAATCCCATGACGAGTATAACTCCATGTCAAAGGCCAAGGAATTTAGCGGCAATGTCAGGGGATTTGGTACAGGGAGCTTTATTTCAAAAGACGGACTGCTCCTCACCGCAGCACATGTCATCGAAGACAGTAAAAGGATCGAGGTCATGACGAGTACCGGAAAAGTAAAAGCAAAAGTAATCCAGGTCGATTCATCAAATGATGTTGCGCTCTTGGAATGCTCCGGCACTTACGAAGCCCTCCCGGTGGTCACGTCAAAACTCGTCAAACTCGGACAAGGGGTTTTTACTATCGGGTTCCCAAATGTGGACATTCAAGGCTTTAGTCCAAAGCTTACAAAAGGCGAAATCAGTAGTATGTCCGGATTCAAAGATGATCCCCGTTCCTGGCAAGTAAGTGTCCCCGTCCAGCCCGGAAACTCTGGAGGCCCCTTATTAGATATGAATGGAAACCTAGTCGGCATCATTGTTTCCAAGCTAAGTGCCACCCAAATGGCGGCATCACGCGGGGATATCCCCCAAAATGTGAATTACGCGATCAAATCGAGTTATATCCAGCCCATCCTCGATAAATATACCAGCCGATTACAGTCCTTTGATACACTTACCCCAAATACATCTTTTGAGAAAATCGTCCAAAAAACCCAGAACTCCGTTGTATTGATCGTCACCTACGATTAAGGAAAATTATTTCCATCATCTGGATCGGTATTTTGCTTGATCGTGTTTTGGATTAATTTCTAAGCTCTCGACGTAAACGACTTCACAAGCTCCGCCATCCGCAGAGACTCTGATATGTTTCATGATCAATAATCCCCGAATATTTGGTTTGAGTATTTAAGTAATCCCCCCCACTCCAGCGGGCAAAGTAAAAAGAATCATGTGGATTCCCCGTGTTTTCGTGAATACAAAACCAAGGCTCTTCCTCCTTAATGGAATTTCCTTTTTTAGTAAACTTCCATTGACTTTCGGTTTGTTTCTGGGAAATCGGGATTAATCATGAAACATCTTTCTTCTCTCCCCTTAAAATCACAGTGGACAGCATTCCATAAAGACTTTTCCTCCTCCCTTCATTACGAATCCGTTGCTGGAAAAGAAACTTTTGTTTTCGACCTACCTATGGACACCCGGCAATTGATGTTCCTCCACGGAAAATGTCCCGACCCCAGAATCGGTGATCTCTCCACACAATCGGATTGGGTAGCGACCCGGGAATGGTGGTTCATTAACCATTTTGAAGGGGCTGCACTCGAAGAAGGACAAAAGGCATTCATCCGCATACGTGGCATGGACCAACTCGCCGAAATCTTTGTCAACGGCATACACCTCGGGAGTAGTGAAAGCTTTAACCAAGTCCATTATTTTGATGCGACTACGGCCTGGAAATCCGGCACGAATGAACTTTCCATCCGACTATGGACTTGTGATCCGACGGATATTCAAAGTACCGATGAAGCCGCCAAAAACCAACTCGGTGGGGATGCCGCCAATATGAATATGGGCATGGCAGGCCTTTTCAAAGCCACCACCCAATCCCTCAAGAGCCGTATGCTCTACGGAGGGGACCAGAACCCTTTTATGCTCTCCTGTGGTTTGGCCATCGCCCCGGAAGTCATCATCGCCCGTTATGTATTACCGGAATTCATCCGCAGTGAGTATGAATATCATGCCGATAATTACCACGTCAGCGGCTTATTCCTGATCCAAGCCCAAGCTTGGGGTGCCAGCGATTATGAATTAACCATCCGCCCGAAAAATTTCGAATGGGAAAGTTTCACCCTCCGCGGCAAATGGACAGAACCCTCCTCTTTCCTCACGATCCCATTCAGTCATTTACCCCTGAAACCTTGGA
This sequence comes from Verrucomicrobiota bacterium, assembly GCA_034440155.1. Taxonomy (NCBI): domain Bacteria; kingdom Pseudomonadati; phylum Verrucomicrobiota; species Verrucomicrobiota bacterium. The sequence continues at coordinate 7,327 of JAWXBN010000031.1, forward strand.
CGGTATTTGACCTTGGCTTCCCCCATTGTTATGAATTAATCCTGAAAACCGGTGGACAAACCCTCACGGTGACAACGGGATTCCGCAAATACGAAAGGCGCCTTAATACTGCATTTAAAAGTAGTCCGCCCGCCAGCGCCTTTGATTGGAATGGTTACGAGAATCAAAGTTACGGGCAGGATTATTATAAGGGGTATGAAACGGTCGAAGAAGGGGGAGATAAAGCCTGGCCAGAAGTTCCGCGGGAATATGGGACATACCATTTCGACCACTATCTCAACGGTCAAAAGTATTTCGCCAAAGGGGGATCAGTGGTGCCGACAAACCTTTTCTGGTCGGATTGGGACGGGGAACACCTCCGCCGCGTTGTCCGTCGCGCCCGTGAATCAAATAATAACACCCTCCGAGTCTGGGGTGGTGGCTACCTCTCCGGGGATGAATTCTTCGAGGAAGCCGACCTCCAAGGGGTCAGCATTTCCCAGGATTTCCTGAATTTTAGTGGGGGGACAGATAAAAGCCTTTTCCACCAGAAACGCCTCGAAAATGAATTCCGTAATGTGATCAGCCAGCTCAATATCCACCCGAGTGTGGTTGTCTTGAATGGGGGTAATGAACTTTACCAATTCGGCACTATTAACCGTCCGACGGACCCGATTTTCCAGATGATGGAACGGGTCATGAGACAGATGGGGCAAAACCAGTATTTCCACCGTTCCAGCCCGATCAACCCCGAGCTCCACGGCCCTTGGCATTTTGACTTAGACCATGCCTCACGCTACAATTCATGCCGCGCGATTTTTAATTCCGAATGCGGAATCACCGGGTCAGCCTCCCTGAAAAGCCTTAAACGATTTCTACCCCATGACCAACTCCACGACATCTACGGGAGCGTCTGGCACCACAGGATGCCAGACCGGGGTTACTTCGCCATCTTTGAATCATATCCCGACCTCTTTATTGAACGTAAACACCTGAGCGTCGAGGATTTTGTCCGTTACACCCAGTGCATTCAAGCTTGGGGATACCAGTATGTCGCGGAAGAGTACCGCCGCCAGAAACCGGTAAAAAGCGGATTCACGACCTGGGAATTTAATGAACCATGGACAGACTTTAACTGGGGAATTATCGACAGTGAGTTGATTCCAAAACATTCGTTCTATACTTTTGCCCGGGGTTGTGCCCCCGCGCTAGTTTCCGCACGTTTTAACAGTTATGTCTGGGCGGCGGAGTCAAAATTCCACGCAGGCATTTGGTTTTCCCTCGAGGGTGGTCAACATCGCCATGCCACGGTCCGGACCAGTGCCTGTGACGATCACGGAAATATCCTTTTCGAGGGATCATACGAAGGCTGGAGTGGTGGCGACTCGATTCCCTTGGGAGATGTATCATTTAAAGTCCCCGCAAACGGGGCGTTTTTCCTGAAGCTCCAAGCCCACCTCGACAATGGTCAGACACTGGATAATGACTATGCTTTCACCGTCATCCCGAAATGTGATGCAGCCCCGTTAAATATCCTTTTCCTCTCGGGAAAAGTGTATGAACGGCATATCATCAACGAATATTTCAAGGCTGCGCAATTTGTTCTGGATGAAAGGATCATTAGTCCTCAACAGCCATTAAATCCTGATGAGATCAACCTCCAGAAATATGACGCTGTCGTCCTCGCCCCCGTTTTTAATCCGCTCCAATCCCTCGGCGACGGCTTTTTCGATAAACTCAAAAAAGCCATCCACGACGACGGCCTTGGGTTTGTCTATTTCCCTTTTAACTCCTCCGCTTACGTCTCAGGCCGCTTCGATGTGGATCCACTCTGCGGCTCCGTTTTAGAAGAGCTCCTGCCTTTCTCATTCGCGCCAAACCATTATAGTAATAGCGATGAACACTCCGCCCAATGGAAAATCCTCGATGATCCATCGGCACAATCCACAGCCGCACCATGGGAACCCCGTAATGATGGCCTGAATAAAGTACGGGATCATCTCATCTGGAATTTCATCAATACCGATATACAACTGCCGATCCTCTCGATCCGGGTGCAAACCGCCTACAAAAACAGTGATGACATTATCGGGATCGAAGGGAGACAGCCCGTTCTTGGCGTTAAACAATCCGGCAAAGGCCGGATCGTGGCATTTGCCGGTCCCTTCGGCGGCCATAACTTCTCCCAAACACCCTTCCGTCGCTGGATCGATGCCGAGCAATTACTGATAAATCTGGTCGAATATGCTGCCTCAGGAAATGTATCCCGAAAGGTCGGAGGACACACTCCCTTGGCAGCCCTCGCCCATCTCCCCCCATCCAAAGCGGAAATCGCCGCCAAGGAACTGGAAAGGACTCCAGAGAAAATCTCGTGGCATATCTCCGTCAGGAACACTTCCCCGATTCCTCTCGTTTATTTTACTATCGAGAATACATCACCCCAAGAAGGGCAGGTTTTCGACTGGCACGTTTCTGATAATTATCTCCTCCTCATGCCCGGAGAATCAAAGGAAGTCCACGCCTGCGTCACCGCTAGAAACAATCACCCGCTTCCAGAACACATTGATCTAGCGACCAGCGCATGGAATCTCCAGGCGCGCGCGCTAAAGGTTACTTGAGGGCTCCTCGGAAAGCAGACATTTGGTCATCAGGCAGATAAATCGTCACGTAAACCATATCCCGGGGTTTACGTACGATGATCCCTTTTTTGGCCAGAATCATGGCATAAGCTTCGACCAATTGTTTATGGGCATCTCCTGATAGGATTTTTTTGAGTGATGCAAAATAAAAGGACTCCGCCGCCTGTGTTTTTTGGAATAATTGAACCATCAGGCAGAGTTTGCCGATAACCGCCTGCACTTCTTGGGGATAATGCTTCAGCACCTGTGCAAATTCCTCAGCGGCCTCTTGATATTTTTCCTTTCGCAGGTAAAGGTCTGCCCGTGCATAAGAAAGGATCGGTTTTGCTGCCCGTTCATTAGGGAAAAACATCCAGCCCATTGAGTGTGAAAATAACTCTGTAAAGGGTGTGGAGATAATCAACCCTGCCGTCACTAACAAACCGACTCCGATAAAAGCATTCCCCCCTCCTTGTAAAGCTAGATGGATGGCGATGAATATCAGAGGCACCACAAAAAGCAGACGAAAAGCAATTTGCTTGAGGAATTTAACCCACACAGATTCCATAGTGATTCCGGAAAAAAACTAGTTCAGCCCCCGTGCCGGCGGTGTGGACTCGTCCCCATTATCCCGGCGTTGGCGTTGTTCTTTAAAAAAACTCTTGAGCATCATTTGGCATTCATTTTCTCGAACCCCACCGGTGGAGGAGCATTTATGGTGAAGCCCGGGGAGCTCAAGGATATTCAGGGCTCCGCCCGCTCCGCCGGCTTTGGGGTCCCCCACACCAAACACCACGCGTTTGATCCGAGAAAGCATGATAGCTCCCGCACACATCGGGCAGGGTTCCTTTGTGACATAGAGCGTGCACTCCGTGAGCCTCCAATCATCCACGACCTGCTGGGTCTGGCTGATGGCTAGAATCTCGGCGTGAGCGGTAGCATCTTTAAGCATCTCCACTTGGTTATGGGCGCGTGCCACGATTTTGCCGCCCCGGACCATGACCGCCCCGATGGGGACTTCTTCGCCTGCATAAGCCTTTGCCGCCTGACGTAAGGCCTCACCCATAAAATAATCGTCACTGGATAAATCAATGACTTGGTCATCAGGGGGTAAGGCGAAAAATTCGGACATGGTGAGGGTAATTTACCGGAGAAAATTAAAAACCGCAAAACCCTTTTTCATCGGGCTACTATAAATACCATTGACCTTTTATCCCCCCTTGCTTTGATTCCTTTTTACAAGAAGTACACAAAACCAATAGGAAAAAGTTTAACCTGTGAATGAATTGATCAAAAAAGGCATTTTTTTCGACCTCACCAACCGTGCTCGCTTTTCCTTTACAGGGAGTGACCGCGAAAGATTCCTCCAAGGCCAAGTCAGTAATGACGTCCGGATGGCTAACCCGAAAAATGCTATTTATTGTGCTGTCATGTCCTCCAAGGGGAAAATGAATGGTGATGGATTTATCCACAAATCGCACGACTCGATTATTTTTGATACCGAACTATCCCTGAGGGATTCGCTCAAGGAGCGGTTCGAACGCTTTATTATCGCTGATGATGTAGAGCTCCAGGACACGACCGACGAGACTTGTCAATTCCATCTCCTCGTACCTGAAAGCCAATTATCCGGACTGCACCTCCCCTTGGTCGAGAGTGCACGCCTCGGTATTCGGGGGTACGATTTTTTTGCACCCGCCGTTTCGAGAAACGCTCTCTTGGAGCAATTTGCTGCGGCAGGACTGACTCATGGTGATGAGACGCTTTACGAAATAACCCGGATCGAGCAAGGCATCGCCCGTTACGGCCAGGACATGGAGGAAGACACCATCCCGAATGAAGCAGGGCTCGAAACCCGGGCCATCTCTTATCACAAGGGTTGTTACATCGGCCAAGAGGTCATCTCCCGGATCAAGAGTGTGGGGCGTGTTAATTGGAGCTGGAATGGTTTCTTGATCGACTCCCCTACCCCTTTGCCCACGGACACAAAAATCGTCATCGAAGAAAAAGAAATTGGCTTAATCACCAGCTCTTGCTATTCAAAAACTCTCTCTCGCATGATCGGACTGGGCTATTTGCGCCGCGGCCATGAGAATGCCGGAATGAAATATTTAACCCAATCAAATATAAAGGTGGAAGTCACCCCTCTTCCTTTTATTAAAGAAACTTTATGAGACACCGTTTTAGCCTTTTGCTTGCACTCACACTCCTGACGGCCTGCTCGACTACCCAGCCCACCATCCGTGAGACCAAGACAAAACCTTACAATCCCCAAGTGGACCGCAAATATGAATTCACCTCCACAGACGATGATGTCGCTGTCATTGATACAAAATTCGGGATTATGGTAATGGAATTCGACTCGGCAGCAGCACCCCGCCACGTGCAAAACTTTAAAAACCTCGCCGGCCAGGGTTTCTATAACGGACTCCTCTTCCACCGTACCGTTCCCGGATTCATCATCCAAGCGGGTGATCCGAAGACCCGGGAGGATGATCGCCGGGGTGAATGGGGCACAGGGAACCCCGGATACACCATTCCTGCAGAGGTCCAGCTGCCTAATGTCCGTGGTGCTGTCGGAGCTGCCCGCCTCGGAGATAATGTTAATCCTGCTCGGGAATCCAATGGCTCTCAATTTTACATCGTGATCCAAGATGCCCCTTCCCTAGACGGTACTTATAGTGTCTTTGGGCATATCTCCGAAGGTATGGAAGTCTCTGATGCCATTTCCGGACAACAAAAGGATAGCTCGGACACTCCCCTGACCGACATTCCCATGAAGGTCACTGTCATCCCCAGATCAAAGCTTTCTGAGTATAAGAAAAATAAAAATGCTCCTCCTGTGGATGCCTCATCGGTACCAGCCCCTGTCGAACCAGGCCCCTCTAAAAAGAGGAATTAATCCCATATTTACGCCCCATCCTTATGAAAGAGCCTCTTCATTGGCCGGTACACGCCCGCAAAAAGGCGGGGCATTATCGTATCTTCGATGTCCATGAAGAAGAATGCACCTCCCCGCGCACCAGCCAGAAGCATCACTTTTTTGTGATTGAATGCGCCTCATGGGTCAATGCGATCGCCTTGACTCATGACGAGCAAATTGTCCTCGTCAGACAATACCGGCACGGCATCAAAAAAGTCACCCTCGAGCTACCCGGCGGGATTATCGACAGGGTGGATGAACCCCCGGCGGAAGCCGCCATGCGGGAACTGCGGGAGGAAACCGGATATATCGGAAAAACCGCCAGACAACTTGCTTCCTTTTATCCAAATCCCGCCGTCCAACAAAACGTCTTACACACCGTCCTTGTCGAAGGCTGCGTTCTTTCAGCGGAAACGGATTTCGACGAGGCCGAGGATATCCAGACCCTCCTGTATCCGCTTTCACAAATCCCCGAAATGATCGCCTCCGGGGAGATTACCCACGCCTTGAATATTGCAGCCCTTTACCATTATTTCCGTTTATCTGGAAAATAGCCGTATCTGTGCATCCTCAAAATAGGCTCTTTGCGGATCAATAAAGATTTGATATAAAGGTCCTGTGCGAGTCGTTATCCTGAACCACTTTTTTTACCCGGACGAAGCTGCTACTGCCCAACTCAACGGGGACTTGGCACAGTCTTTATCAGAATCTGACGACATCACGGTCATCGGACTCTGTGGTGTGACACGTTACGCCCTTAAGGAAAAACAAGCACCCGGATCTTCCCGGTGGGAAAAAGTAACCATCCAAAGGATGGCTTGCACGGATTTCGGCACAAAAAACATTCCCGGACGCCTGAGCGACTACGCGACATTTTTTTTTCAAGCGATACGGTACCTTCTCTTTGGCCCAAAAAGCGATCTGGTCATCGCCATGACGTCCCCCCCCCTCATCGTTATTGCGGGAGTCTTGGCAAAGATATTTCGTGGCACAAAATTAATTTATTGGGTACAGGATCTTTACCCAGAGATCATCGCCCCTGAATCCTCCAAACGGGAAAGGCCCGTCTTCCGGGCCCTGATGCATATCGCCCAATGGGTCGATAAACATACAGACATGCATGTCGTTCCCGGTGAATGTATGAGGGAAACCCTCCGGAAAAGGTCAACCGGACGAAAAATGAATATTGAAGTCATCCCAAACTGGTCAATCGTTCCTACAAACGCAAGTACCCCGCTTACCACCATGGATTTTAGGGAAAAATGGGATTTGGAAAAACGTTTTGTTATTATGTACAGCGGTAACCTCGGCCGCGCCCATGATTGGAATACCATTGCCGAAGGTTTTCGCCTCGTTTATGAAAAACACCCCGGTGCTGTCCTGCTCATTATCGGATATGGTTATGGTAAAGACCGCTTGGCTCAATGGCACACTTCCCGCCAGGATATCCCTGTCACCTTTCTCCCACACCAACCGCGTTCAGACCTCAAAACAATCTTGGGCAGCGCCGACCTCCACCTGATTAGCCAGAGTCCCGAGTTCGACGGCCTTGTTGTGCCCTCGAAATTTTACGGAATCGCCTCGGTATTCAAACCCGTTCACTTTATCGGTTCCCTCCATAATACCGTTTCAAAAACCATCCACACGCATTGCCTCGGTAGTGTATCCCAGGCGTATGATCCCGAGCAATTTGCTTCCTGTGTTTCAAAATTCATTTCACACCCCGACTACGCAGTAAATTGCGCTCAAGCGATGGAGGAATGGTACTTACGTGAAGGCACTCCCGGTGTCCCACTGGCCCACTGGAAAAAGGCGATCAAAGCTTTATCCCAGAGATAAAAAAAAGACGGCCTCGAAAATCGGGCCGTCTTTTGCAAGAATATATTCTGAAGCGAAAAAAACTACTTCAGGATTGCGTCTTTAGCCGCTTTGGCTACACGAAATTTCAAAACCTTTTTGGCTGGAATTTTGATTGTAGCGCCTGTGGCAGGGTTACGACCCATGCGTGCTTTGCGCTGCACCAAAACGAGCTTGCCAAGTCCTGGCAATGTGAATTGGTTTTTAGCTTCTTTGTAGGCCAATGCTGCGATTTCGTCGAGAGCTTGAACAGCGAGTTTCTTGCTGATTTCGAGCTTCTTGGCGAGTGTGTCAGCGATTGCGGATTTAGTAAGGGCTTTTCCCATTTTGTTTTTTCCTTTTGTGTGTTTAGTTGTAAAACGTCGGTAAGTATGTGAATTCATCCAATAAAATCAAGGCTTTCGTGCATTTTTCTTCATTTTCTTTTTACAGTCCAGAACGGAATAATTCATTTTAAAAATGATAGAAATTTTACCTCGCCACAAAAAATAAATCCTCTTATCATCAAAAAGTGACCTCTGCAATTCACTCCACGCACAAAGGATCGTTACTGGTTATTGACGATGATCCGGGTATTATCGAGTCACTTGCTCTCCATTGGAAACACAAGGAAATCCCTTATAATATTATCTTTTCTGAAACAGTCGAAGATGCCCTCCGTGTTCTGGCCACACAACAAGTCGATGTCGTTCTCACTGACCAACAGCTCCCCGATGCCACTGGATTATTCCTCATGACAGAGATCAACCGCAGGCATCCTCTGATTAAAGTCATCTTGATGACGGCGAGGCCTTCAGAAGAAACACGTTTAAAAGCATTAGCCCTCGGCGCTGTGGAATTCATTGCAAAACCCTTTGACCTTAATACACTGGACTCCCTCCTGCTGAATATCCGTTCTATTAAACACGTGGGATTTTCAGGGATCATCTACCAGCTTTCCTTGGCGGATATGGTTCAGTTAAAATGCTCAACGTTAGCACGGGTGAAAATCATCCTCAAAAATGGGCCCCATGAAGGAATCCTTTATTTTGACAAGGGCAGCTTCATTCACTCAAAACTCGGAGGACTAGAGGGGGAAGAAGCATTTTACCAGATGTTCAGCTGGCAGCGAGGGCAGTTTGAAGAACATCCCTACCTCGATAATCCTGTAAAGAATATCAAACGTAACTGGGAAGGCCTCCTCTTGGAAGCAGCCCAGAAAAAAGATGAAATCCTCATCTCCAGCGATCAGGATTTTGATTCGCTGCCCCCCCAAGACACCACTCCCGAGCCTCTCCAAGGTGATGACGCGTGGAATGAAACAAAAAATCCACCGGACGAGAACGCGGTGATAAACCTTTCCACGTTTCCGGACGTTAAAGGATCATTAATATCCTCCCGCTCAGGCACACTCTTAACGGCCAGCCTCGATGAGAATCCGAATCAGGCGGGGGCGCTGGCCTCTTTTCTGGTCCAACAAGGCGAGTGCTTGGCCCGTATCCTCCGCGAGGAGACCACACAAGAAGTATTTATCGAGACGGTCCTAGAAAAGAGGTTTATTTTCCCCCGAGGTCAAAATCTGGTAGCCATTCACTTAGCCCCTGAAACCGCTTCATGGCCTATGCGTGAAACATTCAAACAATCAATCAAAAGCTCTGACTCATGAGTGATTTTCAAGACACACTGGCAAAAATCGATGGGGTCCAAGTCGCTTGGACTTATGACACCCGTGGAAATATTAGATCAAAAACGATCAGTGATTATACCGATGATATCCTGCGTGAAATCAGTACTCTCTTGGCTTCTTTAGCCTTCATGCACAAAAAAAACAGTAGCACCATATCTAAACTCCACTATCGCTTCAAAAACCACCAGCTCTGGACTTTTTTCGACGGCGAGAATTATACCGCACTCATCGCAGATGAAGATGCCATGATCGCCGAGTCGATGGACGGCCTGTAAACAAGGGGCAGGAGAGCCTCATCCTCCATCAACGATTTATCAATTTATCTCTTTTTTCTAAAAAAGTCTTTTTTTCATGCTTGCAGATATTTTAGAATTCCCTTACTACTTTATTTTTACGCGCTCGTGGTGAAATGGCAGACACGCAAGCTTGAGGTGCTTGTGCCGCAAGGCGTGGAGGTTCAAGTCCTCTCGAGCGCACCATTTTTCCTCTTCCATCCATGACATTCCATTTTAAAAACGGCACTTGGCCCCTACTTTCAGAACCCCGCATATTCGGAATACTCAATGTCACTCCCGATTCATTTTTCGATGGTGGACAATGCTCAAACTTGTCAGACATTCTTGAAAATGCTGAGAAAATGATCATGGACGGGGCTGATGCCATTGATATCGGCGGGGCTTCCTCACGCCCCGGCGCGCCTACAGTAAGTCTCGAAGAAGAGTTAATCCGGGTGATCCCCGCAGTCAAAGCCATCAGGAAAGAGTTTAATATCGTCATTTCTGTCGATACTTTCAAACCTGAAGTCGCCGATAGCGCATTGGATTGTGGTGCCCAGATTATTAATGATATTACTGCGGGCCGTGACGGGAGAATGGCGGAGGTGGTCAAGAAACACGGGGCTGGATGGATACTCATGCACATGCAAGGCACTCCACAGGATATGCAAGAGTCTCCATTCTACCACAATGTCGCCCGTGAAGTCTTAGATTTCCTGATCGATAAGGTCGACTGTGCCCGTAAGACTGGTATCCACCCCCAATGCCTGGCTATTGATCCAGGTATCGGTTTTGGAAAAAATTTCGAGCACAATATGGCCCTGCTTTCCTCTACCGCGCAATTTGCTGAAACCGGGCTTCCTGTCATGATTGGCACCTCCCGGAAAAGTTTCTTAGGCAAAATTATCGATAATGCTTCCCCTGAATACCGTTTACCGGGTTCTCTCGCCTCCATTTTATGGGCTTACCAAAGTGGAGCCCAGTTCCTCCGGGTCCATGATGTCCAAGAAACCGTTGACGCCCTGAAGACATGGATGAAAATCGCCGATTTTCCTGAAGATTAATGCTTTCAGAACCGGAGTGAATCCGTCATATTAGCTCCCTATGGCAAACTCCCGTAAACTCTTTGGAACCGATGGTATCCGCGGTGTCGCGAATATAGAACCCCTTTCGGCTGAAACAGCCCTAAAAATCGGGCGGGCTGCCGCCCATTTTTTCAAGAATGACAACCGCCGCCACCAGATTGTCATCGGTAAAGATACGCGCCTATCGGGTTATATGCTCGAAAACGCCCTCGTCGCCGGGATCACCTCTGTGGGTGTAGATGCCCTGCTTATCGGTCCCCTGCCCACTCCGGGGGTCGCCTATATCACGCGTTCCCTGAGGGCTGATGCCGGGATCGTCCTGACAGCCTCCCATAATCCTTATGAAGACAATGGGGTCAAGTTCTTCCGCAACGACGGTTATAAACTCGATGACACCCTCGAACAACAAATCGAAGACATCGTTTTTTCAGGTGAGATAGATAAAATCCGGCCCACAGCCGAGGAGATCGGGAAAGCCTTCCGTATTGACGATGCCTTGGGCCGTTATATCGAGTTTGCCAAAGGCTCCATTTCCCGCAAAATGACTCTGGAAGGCCTCAGGATCGTCGTCGATGTCGCCAATGGTGCAGCTTACAAATCTACCCCTTGTGTCCTCAAAGAGCTCGGTGCCGAGGTCTTTGTGTACCATAACAAACCCGACGGCAGTAATATTAACCATGATTGCGGGAGTATGCATCCCGAGGCGATCCAGAAATATGTCAAGATTCACGGTGCTGACGTGGGCCTCGCTCACGACGGGGATGCCGACCGCTTGCTACTCGTCGATGAAACGGGCTCATTAGTCGACGGGGATGAACTCATGGCTATCGCTGCCTTGGATATGATCAAAAATGGAACCCTCAGGAACAACACCCTCGTGACCACTGAAATGAGCAATGCCGGCCTCGATGAAGCCATTATTAATGCCGGGGGTAAAATCATCCGCACCCAAGTCGGAGACCGTTACGTCATCGAGGAAATGATGTCCCATGATTTTAATCTCGGGGGCGAACAGTCCGGGCATATTATTTTCCGCGACTACTCGACTACCGGTGACGGCCTAGTCTCAGCCCTGCAGATTTTCCAGATTATGAAAGAAACCGGTAAACCACTCTCCGTACTCCGCAAATGCATGCGCCGGTATCCCCAAGAAATCAAGAGTATTAAAGTCAAATCAAAACCCGCCATCGAAACCTTGTCCGAGGTCTGTGCCGAGATTGAATCCGTCAAAAAAGATCTCGCAGGCAAAGGCCGGGTATTCCTCCGTTATTCGGGTACGGAACCCAAGATCCGGCTCCTGATCGAAGGCGACCAAGAGTCCAAGCTGAAGGAATACTCCCATCGTATCCTCACGAAAATCGAGGCGATCATCGGGACTAAAACCGATTAAGATTGCATTCCACCTGTCTTTATTCTGAATTCGGTCACAGGATTTTTTTATCATCCTACTATTATGGGCTTCCCTTCTATCATTATTAATCCGAAACGCGGTTCCCGCTTCTGGCACCGTCATCCATGGCTTTATCAAAATGAAATCCTCCGCCGGCCCGAAGACCTTGCCGAGGGTACAATTGTTGTTTTAAAAGATAAACGCGGAAAAATCTATGGCACGGGTATGTATAACTCCCGCTCACAAATCGCCGTCCGCCGTTACTCGATGGGTGTCAAAGCCCTCAATGAAGAGTTGATTGAATCGAGGATCCTAAAAGCCCAGGAATACCGCCAAAGTCTTTATAATGGCAAAATGCCTCAGGCCTACCGGATGGTTTTCAGCGAGAGTGATTACCTCCCCGGGTTGATCATTGACCGTTACGCAAATTGCTTGGTCATCCAGACGATGACTGCTGCTTTTGATCAAAGAAAGGAAATCGTCGTAGAAATCCTTAAGAAATTATTTTCTCCGGAATGTATTATCGAGCGTAATGATTCCTCCGGACGCGTCGGGGAAGGACTCGAACAAAAAACATCCATCCTCCACGGCAAATTGCCCGATGCATTGGTCATTGAGAGCCATGGCGTTAAATTCCTCCTAAACCTCCTTGAAGGCCAAAAAACAGGCTTATTCCTGGATCAACAACCCATTTATGCGCAACTTGCCCCCCGGTTTAAAGGCCGCACGGTACTGGATTGTTTCTGTTACCACGGAGCCTTTGGCCTTTTTGCAGCGAAACACGGTGCGAAATCAGTGGAATCTGTGGATGCATCTGCACAAGCTATCGAACACGCGCGGCAAAACGCCGGGCTCAATGGCGTTCAAATAAACTTCACCACTGAAAACGCCTTTGACTTCCTGAAAAATAAATCCAAACAAGGAGGCAAATACGACCTCATAGTCCTCGATCCTCCTTCTTTCACAAAAAATAAATTTAACATCGGCGATGCCCAACGTGGATATAAAGAAATCCACCTCCGTGCCCTCAAAATGTTGCCGGTTGGCGGTTTATTAGCCACCTATACATGCTCACATCATATCCAGCCAAAAATCTTTATGGAATTCCTCGTAGACGCGGCAGCAGATGTGGGATGTTCCCTGCGACTGATCGAGACTTATGCGCAAAGCCAAGATCACCCGGTACTCCCTGAGGTTCCTGAAACAGAATACCTCCGCGGTTATCTCTTTGAAATCAGCGCAAAAGATACTCCCAAACCACATGAAATGGTAAAGACCCCGGATTCTGAAAGTTAAAGAAACTCGTTTCTTTTCCCGACATGAGCACTCACGGGGAAGACTTGCCATTACCAGGCTTTTTTTTAGAAAAGTTTATTTGGACTATTTTCTCGAAAATAATATGTGTATTTACCCGATATTCTAGGGTTTTCGCACGGCTAAATTCAAAAAAAACAATGTTTCACTCACGGTTTTTTCCAGAGAATCATCGAAACAGTTGTTATTTTAAAATATATTTGTATGTTTATTAAATCCTCTATGAAATATAAAACGTTCCTTCTTTTTGGTTCACCCGGTAGTGGAAAAGGCACCCAAGGCCTGATTTTAGGTCGCGTCCCCGGTTATTTCCACTGTTCATGCGGTGATGTCTTCCGTTCCGTCGATCTCACCAGTGATATTGGTAAAGAATTTATGGAATATTCCAGCCATGGATCCCTGGTCCCCGATGATGTCACGATCAAGCTCTGGCAGACATCGATCAAAGGAAAAGAACTCACACGAAATTTTAAAACAGAGGCTGATTTCCTTATTTTGGACGGTATCCCCCGCAATGTAGAACAAGCCCGTTATCTTGATAATGAACTCGATGTCCTACTGGTATTCCACCTTGTCTGCCCGGATAAAAAGAAACTCATGGAACGGCTGAAAAAAAGAGCGATCAAAGACAACCGTCATGATGATGCTAATGAAGAAGTCATCAAACACCGGCTGAAAGTATATGAAGATGAATCCAAGCCCGTACTGGATTTTTATGGCCGGGATAAGGTGATTAATATCAATGCCGAACAACGTCCTGACCAAGTGTTGAATGATATACTCCATTACACGACCAAACTCACCCCTGCGTCATCAGGGGAACCCAAGAATTATACTACATAGGAGCTCTTGATCCGGACTCATGGTAAAAATCGTCTATATCGGCACCTCCAGTTTTGCCTGCCCGGCACTTCAGTTAATCGCAGCGACGAGTAACCATGAGGCTGTCGGGGTCATTACCCAGCCTGATCGCCCTGCCGGACGCCGTCTGGAGCTGACCCCCTCTTCGGTCAAGGAGCTCGCTATGAAGCTCCATCTCCCTGTTTTTCAACCGGAGACGATAAAGTCGCCGACTGTGATCGAGCAGGTGAAATACCTTCATCCCGACATTATCGTCGTCGCAGCCTACGGCCAGCTCCTACCTCCTGCACTCATGGAAATTCCGAAATTCGGTTGTCTCAATATCCATGGTTCACTCCTCCCTAAATATCGTGGAGCTGCCCCGGTTCATTGGGCCCTCCTGGATGGAGAATCAAAAACGGGGGTCACTATAATGATGGTCTCCGAGAAACTCGATAGTGGGGGTATTCTCGCCCAACAGGAGCTCACGATCAAACGTAGGGACAACTCTCAAACGATTCATGATCAGTTGGCTCATATGGGAGCCTCTCTGCTGATGAAAACAATCCCGGACTTTATCTCCGGCAAAATCAAACCCGTTCCACAGGGGGCATCCCCGACCGCTTATGCCCGCAAGCTCACCAAGGAGGATCGACTCCTAGACTGGAATAAAAACCCGCTGGAACTCTGGCTCAAAATCCGTGCTTTTGCCCCATCCCCCGGAGCATTCACGCTCATCAACCAAGAAGGCTCCCAGAAAACCCTCAAGATATTTGATGTGATCATGTCCCGTGAAAAACAATTTGCGCCTGGGCAAATTGCTCGGATCAATAAACACGGGATACTTGTCGGGGCAAAAAGTGGGGCCCTCCTCCTTCGTGAAATCCAGCTTGAAGGCCGCAAACGCATGTCCGCCCGAGACCTAGCCAATAGTGGTATCTTTAAGACCGGCGATATTCTCGGGTAGGTAGCCGGAAAAGCGTTTTATAAAGCCTTGCCTCATCTGAGGGGGAAGAAAGTTCTTTAAATCTTTTCACCTTCATCGCGATTTATCTGCGGCCGCTTTGAGTAATTTATCCCTACTCACACATAGACCTTCTAGTTCACAGTTTCCACAATCCGGTTTACGTGCGTCACAACGATTCCTTCCATGCCAAATGAGGAGATGAGAAAGATCACACCAGTCTCCAGGCTTAAAAAGTTTCATCAGGGATAATTCTATTTTTTCAGGGGTCTTTTCCCGAGTCATCCCCATTCTTTGGGAAAGGCGCGAGACATGGGTGTCGACTACCACACCCTCATTGATCCCAAATGCATTCCCCAGCAGCACATTAGCCGTTTTACGGCCTACACCGGGCAATTGGGAGAGTTCCTCAATCTTACGCGGCATTTCACCCCGGTATTTCTCTAAAAGCATTTTGCAGCAGGCAATAATATTTTTGGCCTTATTCCGGTAAAACCCGGTACTTTTAACGAAACTCTCCATCTCGAATTGATCTGCCGCAGCAAATTGCTCCACATTCTGGTAACGTTTAAAAAGTGCGGGCGTAACGAGATTCACTCTTTTATCCGTACATTGGGCCGAGAGGATTGTCGCGATTAATAACTCCAGCGGATTAGAATGATGAAGCTCACAATGTGCTTGTGGATAAACTCGCCTGAGCACCGAGAGAATCTGCTGTGATCGTTCTTTTAAAGTCATAATCTGGTGAATATTTTTTTCAGTTATTCATCATTCCGTTAAATTACGGCCCTGAATCACTCTAGAGATTCAGATGGAGGGCTTAAGGAGCTTGCTTGGCAGCAGCGGAGTCAGGATATTTAGTTTTAAGTTGTTGGTAAAGTTTCTTGGCCTCTTCGCCCTTGCCGAGTTTCTCATTCATTTGGGCTGATTTCAAAGTGGCTTCCGAAGCCACATCGGTGAGCCCCTCGTAAAAGAGGGTTACTTTAATGTAATTCCCGAGTGCCTTATTATAATCTTTCTTACCGAGTTCAGCATCCCCTGCCCCGATCAAGGCCCTTCCTTTGGATTCATTCGAGCTTCCCTTTGAGCCCGCTACACTTTCAAAGATTTTAATCGCTTCATCAAATTTATTACCTTTAAGCTGCGTCATTCCCGAGTAATAAATCGCATCACCCATCAGGGGACTCCACCGATAGTTAGTCTTCATTTCATTAAATTGTTTATCGGCCAATACATATTCTCCCTTATTATAATAGACCAACCCTAACCCAAAAACACCTTTATCCATTGAACGTGGGCTATTAGCAAAATCCGTCATGATCCGTTCATAAACCTTTAATGCCTCATCCGTCTTTCCTGTGGCCACTAATGCCCGTCCATAACGGTCCAGATTATCAGCACTGAGTTTTGCATCAGGAGTCTCGGCAAGAATCTTATCAAAAACTACCAAAGCCTCTTTTTGTTTTCCCTCCTGTTGGAGGATTCCGGCTTGGGTAAAAAGGATTTGGGCTTTAAGATTAGACTTTGCACTGGCCTTATCCGCCAGTTGCCCTAGGTAAGCATCCACAGTCACCCCTTCATCCATTTTTCCGGACGCCAAAGTCTGTTTGGCTTTCATCATATTGGTTAATGCGTCACCTGTTCGCAGACTGTCGGGGAAAAGTTCAAGGAGTCTCTCGGCACTCGCAATCGCATCATTGATTAACTTCTTATATTGTTCCTTTTGATCAGGAGTCATACTAATCGGGCGGCCCATCGATTGTGCCTTATCAAAGAAAGTAAAAAAGATACGTTCCTGTGCATCCGCACCGACGGGTTTATCCTTATATTTTTCTACTATTTCCGTATACTTCGCCCTCGCCTCATCATGCTTCTTCTCATTCTCTAACTGGCGTGCAATGGCTAAATAAGCTTGAGGAGCCATATCGCTTTCGGGATACTTTTTGATCAATTCTTCATAAGCCGCGATCATTTCAGGATACTTTTTAGCTTTTTGGTAACCAATAGCGATTTGATAAGCTGAAATCAAACTCGTTCTTTCATCAGGATACTTTACCATGTTATCGCGATAGGCTTTGACAGCATCGTCGAGTTTGCCCTGCTTTTCATAGGTTTGTCCGATAAAATAAAGAGCCAGCGAACCCGTCTTTGCAGGCGGATTTTTGGACAATAAATCCTGTAATTCCTTAATGGCTTCATCCCCCACCTTTGGATCACTCGGGGACTTCTCCAGCAAAGTACGTGCAATTTGCAATTGGGAATCAAGCCGGTAAGCGCCATTTGGATATTTCACTAGGTAATCCCGATACGTTTTAATGGAATTATCATACTCCTTCATTTCCATCTCTGTAGTCGCGAGCTGGAACATGACACTTTCCGCCATGGGCGAATCCTGGTTTTTGGAAAGGAAATCACGGAAAACATCAGATGCTTCCTTGAGTTTCCCCTGAGTACGGTAAACCATTGCCTGCCCGGCTAACATCTCCGCAAATGAACGGTGTTTTTCCCCGTACATATCTAAGCTCTCTTTAAAAGCCCCTGCTGCTTTATCATAGAGTCCTTGATTCAAATAAGCATAACCAAAAACCAAACCGAACTGGTCACCTTCAGGTGCTTTAGGGAATTGGGAGAAGAAGTCAGTTTTCGCCTTTTCAGCCTGTGGCATCAATCCTTGTTGGGAATAACTGATCACCAATTGGTATTGAGCATTCTGGACTTGGCTGGCCTTAAGGAAGGGTAAAAATTGTTTAATGATAATCCGAGACTCATCAGGTTTTTGTTGGAGATTATAAATCGTGGCTGATTTGAGTGCCGCATCAACGTACTGGTCTGACTTTGACTCCATCTGGCCGAGCTTCATTCTTTCATTGCTGAGGTATTTCTGAATGGCTTTGAATTTCACCGGGTCACCCACGGACCCCCGGAGCTCCACCATGATTTCACCTATTTTTTGTTGTTGGAGCTTGATCACCTCTGATTTGGGCAGGATCTGGCGGAAATTATTTAGGGCTAGGTCATAATCCCCTTTGTTAAAGAGAATCTCCGCCACCTGGAAAAGGGCCTCGTTTTTAAGCGGGATATCCGATCCATTTGTCACGACTTCCTGGAAAAGCTTTGTCGCCTCCGCAAATTTCGCATTAGCCTCATCCGTTTTTTTTGCTTGATCCGCGACAACAGCCTGTGTCGCCTTGACAAGCCCCAAGAGATAAACCGCATCCAAGCGCCCTTTACTGTTTGGGAACTCTTTTAATACCATTTCGAGGTCTTTGACGGCGTCATCATATTTCTCGAGGAAAAAATAGGTCAATGCACGCCCATTGAGGGCATCTTCACGGAAAATGCTTTTCGGGAATTTGGTGAGGAAATCTGTATATTGTTTTGCCGCCTTTTCAAAAAACTCTTTTTTCTCGGCAGGATTTTCTTTTTGGGATGTTATCCCCGCATAACACTGGGCAAGGAGAACACTCCCCTGCTCTTGCAGGACAGGATCCAGATTTGGAGTCTTGAGTAATTCATCTAAGGCGGTCGCGGCCCCCTGATATTGGCCTTGGAGTACATAACAAAATGCTAATAAATAACGTGCATTGGGAATGATGGGGGATGCTTTATACTTCGTCAGCAACTCATCAAGGGCCAAGCTGGCATTCCCCACATTGCCTTCATTAACGGATTTTTGGGCTTCATTATATATGTCCTCGGCTTTCACTGCTTGTGCAGAAAGCCGGGACGGATATGCTAATGCGCCAAAAACCGCGATTAATATTAAAACCCAAACACCTCTTATGATCGTTTGTGGTTTTATCCTCATTATTTTGCTTCGCTTAGGAGTTCGTATTTTGCTCTGACTTTTCAGCCATTGCCTGCTTACGACTAAGCCTTATTTTGCCGCGTTCGTCAACCCCAAGTACCTTCACCCAGACACGATCACCGATTTTAACGACATCTTCGGTCTGGCGAACGCGTACATCGGCGAGTTCACTAATATGGCAAAGCCCCTCTTGTCCGGGCAGGACTTCGACAAAAGCGCCAAATTCCTTGGTTCCTGTCACTGTCCCATGATAAATCTTACCGATTTCGACTTCTTCAGTCATGGATCGGATAATCTGGACGGCACGGTCAGCAGCTTCGCTATTATTCGAGCAGATTTTTACGAGACCATGGTCTCCACGGTCATCAATATTGATATCACAACCTGTCTCTGCCGTGATGGATTTAATTGTTTTTCCGCCTGGCCCGATAATAAGACCGATTTTTCCGGAAGGAATACGGACCGTGTGGATACGGGGCGCGTATTGGGACATTTCAGTCCGGGGAGCAGCAATGGCTGCTTCCATAATGTCGAGAATATGATAACGAGTGGTTTTTGCTTTTTCCAAAGCGACTTTGGCTAGATCAAAGGTTAAACCGCGGATTTTTAAGTCGAGCTGGAATCCGGTGATTCCTTTACGGCTACCGGTGACTTTGAAGTCCATGTCGCCGTAATGGTCTTCGCTGCCGATGATATCGGTCAGGAGGACGGATTTACCACGGTTACCCGCTGCATCAAACTCTGTGCACATCCCAATGGAAATACCCGCAACCGGGGCTTTCATCGGCACACCAGCATCGAGAAGCGCTAAGGTACCACCGCAAACACTAGCCATCGATGTGGAACCATTTGACTCCATGATTTCAGCAGTCAGACGAACTGCATAGGGGAAGTTATCCTTCGGCATCATCGGCTCAATGGAGCGTTCGGCTAAGTTTCCGTGTCCGATCTCACGACGTCCGGGGGAACCGAAACGCCCGGTTTCACCCACGCTGAAAGGAGGGAAATTATAATGGAGAATAAAACGTTTTTCGCTTTCACCACCTGAAATAGCGTCGAATTCCTGGACATCGTCCTCGGAACCGAGGGTTGCAAAAACAACCGCTTGAGTCTCGCCACGTTGGAAAAGGGCTGACCCGTGTGCGCGTGGGTAGAGGCCGACCTCACAAGTAATCGGGCGGAGGTCTTCGGGGGCACGTCCGTCCATGCGTTTACCGGCCAGTAACTGGGCACGGACTGCATCATTTTCAATCTTGTGATACGCTTCGCGGAGTTCAAAATCTGTCGCATCCGCGTGATTGGCTTTAATGGCAGCCTTGGCTTCAGCAGCAAGGGCGGCGGAAGCGGCTTGGCGTTCAAGCTTGCCGGGTATCGAGATGGCGGCATCTACTTTGCCATCGACAGCATTTTTAGCTGTGGCCATGACTTCAGGGCGGACAACAGAAAGCGGGTAAATACGTTTGGTTTTATTCACCAGCTTGGCGAGTTCACGTTGAAGGTCGATAATCTCTTTGACTTGGACTTGCGCAAATTGCAGCGCGGCAAAGAACTCGTCTTCGGTTAATTCCTTTGAGGAACCTTCCAGCATCATGATCTCATTGTCCGTACCTACATAAACGAGGTCCAAATCTGAATCAGCGCGGTCTGAATGGGTGGGATTCGCAACAAATTGCCCATTGACCCGTCCGACGCGAACAGCTCCGATCGGTCCTTCAAAAGGAATATCAGAAACCATCAAGGCAGTGGATGCACCGTTAATGCTTAAAATATCGGGATCATTCTCACCATCCAAAGAGAATGTCATGGAGATGATCTGCACTTCGTTGAAAAAACCTTCTGGGAAAAGCGGGCGGATCGGGCGATCCGTCATGCGGCAAGTCAGGATTTCTTTTTCTGTAGGACGGCCTTCACGCTTGAAGTATCCACCGGGGAATCTACCGGCAGAAGCGGATTTCTCCTTGTATTCTACTGTCAGGGGGAAAAAATCTTGTCCGTCCTTGACTGAATCAGCCGCAGTAACTGCGACAAAAACGACTGTTTCGCCATAAGTAAGTGTTACCGCCCCGTTGGCTTGTTTGGCGAGTTTACCTGTTTCAATGATTAATTCAGTATGGCCGATTTGACGGGCTACTTTTAAATGTGACATATATTCCTTGTTTATTCTTTGTATTGATTAAGAACAGACAGAATAATATTTCCTGCGCTATGCAGGGAATGAAGAAGTGACTTGAAAGCTTAGATTACAGAACGAAGCCCGCTTTTCCCGGTGGGAAAGATTTGCCAGCTTTGTTCTAGAATCTAGTCTTCCAGCCGGCACTCATGACTTCCCGCCAGCAAGAATAATACAATCTATCTATCGTTTTATTTTTGTGTTTTTTAAAACCGAGCAAGAGAAGCAAGTTGCCGCAAGTATAATTACCTGCGCAACTCGAGTTTCTTGATCAAATCTTGATAACGCACTTTGTCAGTACGTTTGAGATAATCTAATAAACCGCGACGGCGGTTTACCATCATCAAAAGTCCACGGCGTGAGCTGTGATCTTTTTTGTGGTCTTTGAAGTGATGTGTTAATTCATTGATCCGCTTTGTCAAAAGCGCAACTTGCACATCAGCCGAACCAGTGTCCGTACCTTGTTTTTGGTATTCTTTAATTACTTCCGCTTTATTCACCATGTCTCAAAATCCTTTTTGATTGAACGGCCTTGTATACATGAATTACTAAATCGACGCAAGTAGTTTTCTAGGATTGTTCTTCATCTTCCGCTCCAGCAGAGAGAATACGCATCTTTTGGAGCCCTTCCGGCTCAAGGGTATTCATCCAATAAAGAAAATCTCCGAGCTTTTCATTCGCCGTAGCCAAGCGGAAACAAGCCGATTTCAGGATTTCCATCAGGATTTTCACTCCGGCTTCTGGGCGTTCATGGATATAATCCAATAAAACATTGTGTTTAATGTAGTTAATACAGGTATCCTGCGCAGCCACCACTGTGGCTGTTGCACAGACTGAATGAAAAAGGGAAGCTTCACCGAAAAAACCTTTTGGACCAATGTGCGCGAGTAGAATTTCTTTGTCTTCCTGGATTTTGACCACATCTACACTCCCGGTCTGGACCAGATAGAGGGCATCATTAGCCATCCCCTCCTCAAGAATAACATCTTTCTCTTTAAAATAGGCCGTCTTGAAAGTCTCCAAAAGAGCCTGACCATCCACCTCGTCAAGCTTACAGAAGAAACCGAATTCTTTTAAAAAACCTGCGCTCATACCTCATATTTAACGGAGCATCCCGTAAAATGTCTATCAGAATTCCTGTAATTTAACTTTCTTTTTTTAGAAGAAAAAGGAGCTATGCCAACCCCAAAATAATCATCAGGGCCTTTGTAGAAGGCTCAGGGACCGCTGCAAATCCAATGAGCCCACTTTGTGTATTATAAAGAATGTCAAAACGATTAAAAAAATGCGACCCCCGAATTCACAGCCCCACCAGAGTCTGAATTACTCCCCGACACCGAGATATTATTCCCGTTACTGACATAATTCCACAAGAGTCCGCTCGGCAAGGAGAGTTTGAGAGTCACCCCGCTTTTGAGATAGTTCCCGACAATCAAGGAATCATCGAGGTATTTATCGGCTTGGTAAATTCAAAGACCTCCACACTCAGCATTGCCAAAATGACCAGTCCCACTGATTGGTCTGCCCCTTTCAGACAAATGAATTCGACGAATATACCGTTGTCCTCAATGGCCTACTCAATGTCGAAACAAATGAAACCACATTCTTTGTTAATGCGGGTCAAGCCATCATTATCCAGAAGGGTGAACGAGTCCGTTATCGTACGCCACATCCTAGCAGAGCTAAATACATCGCCATCTGCCTTCCCGGATTTTCTCCCGGTGCGGTTCACCACGAGGAATGATTAACTTCTTCGCATCAAGCAAATTGCTCACCCTTTTAAAGAGAAGGGGGGGGGGGGAGTCCCTCCACTAAAAGCCGTGCAATTTGATCTCTTGAGTCGCGGTTAAGGGGACTTGTTTTTTCATCTTTTTTTGGATGACCTGGAAGTGGTGCTCATCCCCCGGGCTGATGAGGGAGATGGCTTGACCGGGTGACTCCGCCCGTCCGGTCCGGCCAATGCGGTGAATATAATCTTTGGGTGAACGGGGCAGCTCGTAATTGATTACGTAAGGCAGGAAAGGGATGTCGATACCCCGGGACATGATATCCGTGGAGACAAGCACTCGGAGTTTGCCTGATTTAAAATTCCTCAGGACATCAGTCCGCGCACCCTGGCTCTTTTTACTATGCATGGCCTCAGCCTGGATATCGTTAATCTTGAGTTTCTGCACGACACTATCCGCCTTAAAAACCGATGAGGTAAATACCAATACCTGCTGCATATCCTGTGTCTTGATTAAATACCGCAGGAAAGGCCCCTTTTTTTCCTCAGCGATGGCGTACGCTATTTGCGTGATCAGATCGAGGTTTTGTTCCTCTTCCTGGATTTCGACTTTCACCGGATCGTGCAGGAGGAATTCAGTCACCGTATCGATATCTTTGCCAAGGGTGGCGGAGAAGAGAAGGTTTTGGCGTTTCGCTGGGAGCAGCTTAAATATCCGGGTCATTTCCTCTTGGAAACCCATATTCAACATTTTATCCGCCTCATCCAAAACAAGGATTTTTACGTCCGAAAGATAAACGGCCTTTGACGAGATTAAATCCAGTAACCTCCCGGTAGTGGCGACGAGAATATCGACCCCGCTCATTTTCATCATCTGGGGATTGATCGAGACTCCCCCGTAAACCGACAGGGTTTTAATCCGCCGGTTTAATGACCGTCCAAAAAGTTTAAAGACTTCACCCACCTGTATAGCGAGTTCCCGTGTCGGAACCAGAACCAATACCGGAACATAGCGGTTCCTCCCCGGTGAACGTTTCTCCAGCAAATGAAGGATGGGCAATACATAACCCGCTGTTTTTCCCGAACCCGTTTTTGCGATCCCTAGAATATCTTTCCCTTCCAAAATAGGTGGGATCACCTGTTCTTGCACCGGGTATGGTGCGGCAAATTGATTTTCTGTTAATGCGGCCAGTAATGTATCGGCGAGTCCAAGGGAAGAAAATGTCATAGTTATCCAGCTGACTTTAAAGGCAAGGGGCAAAAAGCCCATCGAGGGGTTTTCCGGCGGTCCGGGGTATTCATGTCGACTGGAGTATTACACCCGCCCGACAAAAGACAAGCTGGATGAAACAAAATTAAACTCTCTCCCCAGCACGTGAGCAACTTGCTCGTCTACTCGGTTTCGTCTTTCCAACGGCGGGAAATATGGTGGGCGACACCCATGTGGTCGAGGATGCGGGCGACGACAGTGTCGGCGAGGTCTTCGATGGATTCGGGATTATGGTAATACGAAGGCATGGCAGGGATCACCATCGCACCGGCTTCCATCGCGCTCACGATGTTTTTTGCGTGGATCAGGTTAAATGGCGTCTCCCTCGGGACGAGGATCAACTTTCGTTTCTCCTTGAGGAAAACATCCGCCGCACGGAGCAAGGTCGTCTCGGAAGTGCCGTAAACGATCCGGCCTACGGTCCCCATGGAACAAGGAACGATCACCATACAGTCAAAAATGGCCGAGCCACTGACAAAGGGGACATTCATCGTCGCGTCACGGTGGTGGTGCACCCCCTCGCGTAGCTTGAGTTCCCCAATCTCCTCGGCCACGACCTGGTGGGCGAATTTAGTCATGACCACATGGACCTCGTGTTCTTGAGGATCGAGGCGGTCGAGGAGTCTCTGTGCGTAGATGGCCCCGCTGGCCCCGGTGATGCCGATGACAAACCTCATAATCCGGGAATTCCTTTTATCATCTGGTCCACCTTGGTTTTAATTGCATCGGGCATTTCCACCTTGTCTGGCCAGACACGTTTATCATACCCTTCCCCGGGCAATTTGCGCGTGGCGTCGATCCCTACCTTCGTCCCGATATTCGGCAGGGTCGAAGCGTGGTCGAGAGAGTCGGTCGGGCCTTTGGTAAAAATCATGTCTCGTTGCGGCTCGATATTCCCGCACATCCACCAGAGCCACTGGCTGTTATTACGCACGTCCACATCATGATCGACGACGACCATGATCTTGGTGAACATCATTTGCCCCATGCCCCACAGCCCATGCATGATTTTAAATGCCTGCCAAGGGTATTGCTTTTTGATCGAGACAATCACGAGATTATGAAAGACCCCCTCCGGTGGCAGGTGGATATCCACGATCTCCGGATGCAGCATTTTCATCATCGGGAAAAAGATGCGCACACTGACATCCCCCATGTAGAAATCCTCCATCGGAGGAATCCCCACGACTGTGGCCGGATAAACCGCATCTTTGCGGTGCGTGATCGCCGTGACGTGAAAAACGGGGTATTCATCCTCGGGCGTGTAGAACCCGGTATGATCACCGAAAGGACCTTCTGTGCGGGATTCAGCCGGATCGACATAACCTTCGATGACAAAATCGGAATTCGCCGGCACCATCAGGTCATTAGTCTCACATTTGACCATCGGCACAGATTTCCGGCGTAGGAATCCTGCCAGAAGCACCTCGTCAAGCCCGTCGGGCATAGGAGCCGTGGCGGCAAAGGTGAGCACCGGGTCTCCGCCGAGACAAACAGATACCGGCATTTTTTTACCTTCCTCATAATAACGCCGCCCGTGGCGTGCCCCGACCTTGTGCACCTGCCAATGCATCCCGGTGGATTTCCCGTCATAAACCTGCATCCGGTACATCCCGATATTGCGTTCACCGGTATCCGGGTCCTGTGTATAGACATTTGGAAAGGTCACAAACCGGCCGCCATCATGGGGCCAACATTTCAGCACGGGTAAATCATCGAGGGTAAATTGATTGGCCGGGTCATCCATGAGGTAGATATGATCCTTGCAGGAACCACTCCGGACTGTGGAAGGTTTTGCATGCAGCATGACGCCTAATCCGAGCTTGAGCAAGGGTATCGCCTCACCGATGGACCTCGGTGGTTTGGCCTTCAAAAGTGCGGAGATTTCGTCAGCCACCTGCGACACGGGACGATCCCCGAAACAAAGCTCCATCCGACGTTCAGACCCCATGGCATTAATCAGGAGCGGAAAAGCGGAAACTGCTCCATTTACCACAGGCTTTTCAAAGAGAAGTGCCTTGCCCCCGCCGGGCTTTTTCATTTCGCGCTCAGCTATCTCGGTGATCTCAAGGTCGGTATCCACCGGCATGGTGATCCGGATGAGTTCACCTTTCTCCTCGAGCTTCTGAATAAATTCTCTCTGTGAATCGTAGGCCATTTGCCCACTAAACTATCACACACCGCTTGAAGTGCAATATTTGACCTCTATTATCCTGATCCCCCGAATTGTCTCATAAGCTTTGACACCCATGAGGGAAACGGCAATGGTTCAAAATCAATGTGAGAAGAAATGAACTAACCTCTTGCTCTCAAGCAATTTGCGCGACATTCCTTTGGAATGGCAAAAAGAAGATTTTCAAGGTATCTTAGACATATTCGATTCCATCCTCACTCAAGAAGGGAGATATTAAATGAGTACTGAACCTGAAAATGATAACTTGAACGTCTCTCACACAAAGTCCACTGGAGACACCCGTGCCTTAGGCGTCCCGCCCATGGTCTGTGCGGTTCATGGGCAGGATGCCCATGCCACTTGCTTTGGTGATCGAGGCTTTTGCGGAGAAATAGGGTTTCCGAGACGCTGCCGGCGGGGGAGACAAAGCGAGTCCAGCGTCATTCACTTCAAAGGCCTACGGTCTCAAACAACGGTGTCCAAAGATTCTGATTATCAATCGGCATCAATGCGTTGGGGTTGATGGTCAGGCTGTATATTGTGCTCTGACCTGAACCGTTTCCGGGCGAGCATAAACCTCTTTTGTCCCGGCATGAGATAGTCCGTGAGCCCATTTCAGGCCTGTGCGAGTTCTCGATAAACCATGATTGCAAATTGCGCGTAAATCCCGTTATAGTGGCAAAAGAGAACCCCCGCCTGCGACTGTTTTTTCGCAGAAAAAAGGGCGCTTGAAGATTTACGAAAA
Source organism: Verrucomicrobiota bacterium (assembly GCA_034440155.1). Taxonomy (NCBI): domain Bacteria; kingdom Pseudomonadati; phylum Verrucomicrobiota; species Verrucomicrobiota bacterium. The sequence continues at coordinate 34,130 of JAWXBN010000031.1, forward strand.
AAAATGATTCATGAGTACATTGACCTATTATCCACGATCCAAGAATGAGTATTCCCTCCGGTTCAACCGCGACACCTCTAAAAAGCGCGGGACCGCCAAGCTCCCCCAAGTTTTCCGCAAAGGGAATGTGCAGGTGGTATATCCTCTGGATAAAGTCGCCAGCGGCCCTTGGGTAGCGGTCCAGTCCAATGGCACTACTTTTGCCGTTTTGAACCGACCCCGTATCGAGAAAAAAATCGGTGAACGCAGCCGGGACAGACTCATCCTCAAGCTCCTCGGGTCCATGAGTGAGGGAGAGATCCGCTCCAAAGTCCAGGCCCTCGACCAGCAATCCTATTCCCCCTTTGGTCTCGTTTGTATTATCCAACATCCTGACGATGGATTTAAAATCCTCAACTGGGAATGGGATGGGCGTATCATGACCTCCCTCGATAAACAAAACAAACCCCAGCTTTGGAGCACCTCAGCGAGGGAAGAGATCTCGGCGAGGCGTTACCGCCAGCACCAATGGGAAAAACTCATCACCCTAAATGGGGAACCAACCGAGGATATCCTCCACGACTTTCATTTCAGCACACAAGTCTGTAATGACCTGACCCCCGCCTGCAAAGGGATAAAAGAGCAAACCGCGAGCATATCCGAGATCTACGTCCGTGAGGACTCCATCTCATTCCATTATCACGATGGCGGGCCGTGGATCGAAATGCCCTCCCATCAAATCACGATTCAGCGCGCTTTTGGAAGTCAGGAAGATGAAAAACCTCTTCGCCAAGGAGTCGAAATAAAGCCGGAGAACCGTCTGCAGGCGTGAGGCCCTCTGTGGTGTTTAAGAATCCATAACCCTTACCCCAGGCCGGGCCATTTACCACACAACCATCCGTGGCAGATGTTTTTATTTGTTCCCGCCCTTTTTTAATGGCCGTGTCCTGATTCCCATCGACTTCGTATTTCCAACCGATAATCCGGCTCTCCGGATAAAGTTTACGCAACCGGGGCAGGATTTTCACCGTGGGCTGCATTTCAATAAAAACTTTCGGGTGATTTGTCGGTATTTTGCCATAGGGAAGTGGACGCCCCTGCTCATCCCTCACTGAGGCCACCTTAAAATCCCCCACGGCTGCACAATGGAAAATCGCCCCCGCTTGTCCTTTCCGTTTCGTAAATAGCGCCAGCAAATCATCCGCCGTGGTGAAACGGACTATCTCCAGGCCTTTTTTTCCCATCTGCTCGTGGCCTGCGTCCCCGGTATTGTCCAAAGCCGCACAATGATAGGTCGCTAATTCCCCGAGCAATAAAGTCACCTCATGACCGAAATCCATCAAGTATAACGCTAACTCCGTCCCTAACCGCCCCGTGGAGAAATTCGTCACGCGCCGCACTTGGTCGATGGGTTCATAACTCGGGCCTGCTGTGACGATGATTTTCATGGATACTCTTGAATGTTTGACAATTGGGACTGAATTCCCCAGAACACTCACTGAAACCAGTGAGAAATTCAAAGACGAAATTCAAAAGAATCGGCCTTTTCGGCGGCACTTTCGACCCCTTCCATACAGGACACCTGCTTCTGGCCATGGATGCTATCGAGCAATGTGCCCTGGATCATCTCTATGTCATCCCCAGTGCGACCCCCCCCCACAAATGGGAAATATTCCTCCCGGCCAAAAAACGTTATGCCCTCGTCAAAGCCGCATTATCAGGGATCGACAAGATGTCAGCATCTGATATCGAGATCAAACGAAAAGGGATTTCTTATACCTACCTGACCCTTAAAGAGTTCAAAAAACAATTCCCCGGGGCGGAACTCTTCTGGCTCATCGGTGCTGATAATGTCAATGAAATCAGCGGATGGCGCCATCCGGAGCAAATTGCCCGGGACTGCACCCTCGTGATCGCCGCAAGGCCCGGCACGAGAATCAACCCTCAAAAGCTCACCGGATTTACCTTTAAACGGCTCGAAGCCAGAGCCATAGACATTTCCTCGACCGAAATCCGCCAAAGACTCGCTAAAAAATTATCAATACACGGGCTTGTGCCCGAGAGCGTAGAAGGTCTAATATCCCCATCGAAATCTTATGCCCCCGAAAAAAACAAATAAATCCGCCCCCGTTAAAAAAGCACTTAAACCTTCCGTAAAAGCCGCGCCGAAAAAGGTGCCGGCCAAAAAATCGGTGACCAAGGTTAAAAAAGCCGTCTTAAAAAAACCTGTTCCCCAAAAACAGGCGGCCAAAAAAAGGACACCTTCCCTTCCCTCACCGGGTCTTGATCTCGCACGCAAATTGCGTTCGCTCATCGAAGACAAAAAAGGAGAAGACCCCGTGATCATTAATGTCGAGGGCCTGACTTCATTCACTGATTATTTCCTGATCTGCTCCGGTATGTCCGATCCACAAATCAGAGCGATCGCTGAGGAACTCGAATTCCAGATGAAACACACGTCCTCCCCTTGTATTGTACGGGATGGCACAGTCGAAAGTAAATGGATCATCCTGAATTTTGGGGATGTTTACGTCCATATCTTCCACCCTGACGCACGCCGCTACTACGCCCTGGAAGAGCTCTGGAAAGACGGTCACATCGAGGAATAATCCGGCGGAAGAACTGGGAAGACGAGAGAGAGATTCTCACGAGACTCGCTTCCCTATAACGACAAAAAACGCGGGCTTTTTTACATTTGCTCGACAGTCTCGATCCCGAGGAGGGCCAATCCCGTCTGGAGGGTTTTTGCGGTCAGCTCGCAAAGGTGCAGGCGGGACTCACGCAAATTGCCCTCGCTTTTGAGGACCGGACAATGTTCGTAGAAACTGTGGTACATCTGGGCGAGTTCAAAAAGATAGGTACACATCACGTGCGGACGATAATCCTCCACGACCACCTGGAGGAGTTCCCCAAAACGCAGCAAGTGTTTGCCTAAGGTAATCTCCTGTGGCTCGACAAGCTCCCATTCGGGCACACCGGATAGCTCCACTTGTCCCTTGCGGAAGATCGACTGGATCCGGGCATAGGCATTCTGCAAATACGGAGCGGTATTCCCGTTAAGGGAGAGTAATTTGTCCCAGTCAAAGACGTAATCAAGTGTGCGGTTCTGCCCGATATCGGCATATTTGAGTGAACCAATCCCTACCACACGCGCAATTTGCTTTTTGGTGTCATCAGTGAATTCACCTTTAGTCTCGATTAATTTTGCCGCGCGAGCCTCGGCTTCGTCCAAAAGATCGACGAGTTTGACCGGTTCACCCGAGCGGGTTTTAATCGGCTTATTATCGGGGCCGAGGATGGTGCCGAAGCAGACATGGGTGAGTTTGACATCAATACCCCATTTTTTTGCGGTGGCAAAAAGCTGTTTAAAATGCAGCTGCTGACGACTGTCCGTCACATAAATGATTTCGTCGGCTTTCCATTCCTCCATACGGTATTTGAGTGTGGCCAGATCGGTGGTGGAGTATAGGGCCGCCCCGTCACTTTTCTGGATCAGGAAAGGTTTATCCCCCAGCTCTTTTTCCCCGTCGAAAAATACCACAATAGCCCCTTCGCTCTCCCGGGCAATTTGCGCGGCGATGAGTTCCTGGACGACAGCCTTAAGTTTCGGATTATAAAAACTCTCCCCCAGGGTATAGTCAAATCTCACTCCGAGCCGGGTATAGATACGGTCGAAAGAGCCCTTCGACATTTCGATGAAACGTTCCCAGAGTTCCAGATTTTCACAATCCCCGTCCTGGAGCTTGCGCAGCTCCTCACGCGCGGCATGGATCGTTTCGCTCTTTTCCTCCTTTTTCTCTTTCTCACATTGGTCATTCACGAGTTTGTAGAGGCGTTCGAGTTCGGCAATCGGGTCACGGTCGAGAGCGGCCTTATCCAAATCGTTTTTGTAACCCAAAAGTAATTTGCCGAATTGGGTTCCCCAATCGCCGATATGATTATCAGTAATGACCTCGTGCCCTGAGAAACGCAAGATACTTGCGAGGGTATCCCCGAGAATGGTGGACCGGATATGGCCGACATGCATTTGTTTGGCGACATTCGGCGAGGAGAAGTCGATAACGATTTTTTTAGGTTTTTCTGTCTTGTCCACACCGAGGTTTTGCTCGGTGACCATCCGGGTCAGGCACGATGCTAGGAAATCTTTCCTCAAGCGTAGGTTAATAAAGCCTGCTCCCGCGATCTCGAGGGGCTCACAAATCGCTGTGAGATCAGTCTCCTTGATGATTTGTTCGGCAAGTTCACGGGGATTACGTTTAAGTTCCTTTGCCAAAACCATGGCGATATTACACTGGTAATCGCCGAACTGTGCGTCGAGGCAGGGTTTGATCAAGGACACAACTGGGACATCACGCGCGGCGATCTGGTTAATGACGGGGGAAAACACTTCTGCAATTTGCAATGGAACCAATTTCATAATCTAACCAAGAGGAATGAAGAAATCCGGCGGATTAATCCAGAAGAATTTCCGGGTGTGCCCTGATTAATCAATCGGCACTTGGAAACACTTGGCAATATCTTCTGATGACCCTGCTTGGTCTATCTGAGTCCGGCGGGCGGGATCATTATAGAATTTCGCCAAAACGGATAGTGTCCTCAAATGTGTCTGGAACTGGAGCTTTGGCACCACTAACAGGGTGACATAATGGACGGGTTTACCATCGAGGGCCTCGAAAGAAATACCTGATAAAGAACGGCCAAAAGCGGCCACCATCGTTTTTGTCCCGTCATAAGAAGCATGCGGAATCGCTATGCCGTGGCCAATCCCCGTGGTCATGAGCATCTCACGATTCACGAGAAGGTCATAGACGGTTTTGCGGTCACCTGCGGACAAATGCCCAGCAGCAACGACACAATCAACAAGCTCACCGATACAGCTCCACCTGTCCGTGGCTTTTAATTCCGGGATAATCACATTTGATGTGAGCATTTCGCTCAATAACATATACGACCTTTTAAGCAAAGTCCGGGAGGAACCGCAAGCGTCATCATTAAAAAATGTATAATTATATGAGATGACTCATCGAATATAACTATAAATGTCCATAAAAAACCGGTAAACCGTTTTTAATACCCATATATATGCAGCGACCGTATTCTCCCAAAGCAAAAGCAAATTGCTCCCCCACTTTAATTCCGGGACGACAAAAAGGAGGAATAACCAGATAATCAGGATATTAATCAGGTAGATCACCACGAGGGAAAACACCCATCCATTACTGGTAATATCCGGCTGCACTGTCGGAATCATTTTTAGGGTGAAAACCACATGGAAGGACCATGTTAATCCAATCAGGAAATACAACCAGACGAGATATGGCCCGAGATCCCAAACGAGATTACTTAGCCCGTAAATGATCACGAGAAAAACCGTGTAGATCGGGAAAAAATACGGCGCCAGCGCGATCCAGAAATTCACCGTGTCCGTCTGTACATACCCTCCATCCTTACCCACCTTGAACCCCGTCACACGCCCGCCCATGGCGAGAACCCAAATCGCATGGGTTAACTCATGGCCCAGCACATAGAGGCGCATCGGCTTCGGTAACGTAAAAAAAATCACCACCCACGCTAAAAAACCCGACATAAAGAAGATGAAATACCGGGATTCCAGAAATAAACCCGGATCCCCCATGGACGAGATCGTCTGGAAAAATGTCTGGCTCAGGGCAAATACAAAGGGCAGGAGTTCGATCCCGATAAATAATTTCAGCCCTTTCATGAATTCCAGAGTCCCGTGGGGTTAGGCAATATGATGAAGGATATCGACTTTCACACCGCCATCGCGGGTCATCGTTTCCATCGCCGTGAGGAATTCTTTAGTGTAGGGGGCATTCGCATGAAAATCAAAAGCCGCCTGATCTTTAAAATTCTCAAAAAAAACAAAAAGGTTTTCGTCATTATGGGATTGATGAAAGTCATACTGGAGACATCCCGGCTCGGCACGTGTCTGGGGGATGAGTTTTGTCATAACCCATTCCTTAATTTTTACTGAATGCTCGGGTTTTGCATGAATCCTAGCCAGAATCGTGATTTTTCCATTTTGCATGCCCCCCTGTATATCAAAGCCCCGGAAAAGCGCCATTTGATTTTTTTAGGGACCTCAAGAATCTTACCCGAAACAGGCGTCCGTCCATTGCAGGGGATTACCGGGCTTTGGAGAGTACACCCCTCATGATAAATCTCAACCACCGCCACGAATCCAAAAGGGGCATGATCCGACTTTGTCGCCCGTGACGATAAGAGCAGGAAACGGGCATCTGGTGGATATCCCAGCCCAAAGCCGCCGCTTTCAGGATCATCTCCGACTCGATTTCGAAATAATTACTTTCGAGGCTCCACTGCTGGGCTAACCCCGCCGGGATCAATCGGAACCCGCACTGGCTGTCGGACAGGCGTTTACGCGATATCCGCGAGAGGATCATACTCATCAGGCGGTTAGTCAGCCTCCGGGCTAAAGGCATCGATGTCGCAGACCCCATGCGATTCCCGATAATCATGGACTGGGGAAAATCGATCGATTCTTTTAAAAATAGGGGGATATCATGCGGATCGTGCTGTGCATCGGCATCCATCAGAATAAGGTTATCAGCACCTCCGGCCAGGGCATGCCTGATTCCTTCCCTCAGGGCATAACCTTTCCCGATCCTCTTTTTGAGACGGATCACCACCGCTCCGGCCTGCTCAGCTATTTGCTCTGTACGATCACTGGAGCCATCATCCACTACATAAATTTTCTGGACAAATTGCGCCGCCACGGAAATAACAGCTCCTATATGATTCTCTTCATTATAGGCAGGAATAATACAATTGTTTATTTGCATTGACGAATAAAATGAATACTTTCTAAATAAACACAATATTTTATGGTAACCCTATCCCCGTATATTTTATTAATCGTCTCCCTTCTCCTCGTGGTTGCTTGTGGTAAACCCGATATTCCGACCGCGGCAGATCATTTAGCAAATCAAAGTGCCAATCCGGAGGCTTCTGATCCGGTCACGGCCGCACTCCGAGCCCAATCCCACGCGGAGGAAATGCTCGCCCTAAATTCCGTCTCGGCTGTTGTGAAAATCTTTTTTACGACTGAAAACCGTTACCCGATCAGCCTAAATGAACTCATCGAAAAAGGCTACATCAGTTCATTCCCTCCCTTACCCGCAAGTAAAAAACTTTCTTATAACCCGAAAGACGGGCGTGTCGAGGTGGTCAGAGCGGATCCACCGACTGATGCACCGTCTCCTCCCACAGAGACACCCTCAAATACGGATTCTGCCCCGCCTTCTGCGTCAGACACGCCGGAAACCGCCCCGACAGCCCCCGTTGTCCAGCCCATCGCGCCGAAACTTCCCGCTCCTACCCCCGCAGAGAGCCAGTAATTTTCCCCTCCCCGATTCTCGGAATTATCT
>JAWXBN010000032.1 GCA_034440155.1 Verrucomicrobiota bacterium
AGGTAAAGGTGCGCCTGAGTATTGGGCAGCGGTAGTTCGTCCAGGTAATATGTTATTTGAAATCGATGGGGTGACCGAATCTGTCGCCAAAGAATGTTTCCGTCTGGCAGCGGCGAAACTGCCAATCCGCACGCGCTTTTTAACGCGTAATCATCATGCTTAATCCTGCATGAAGGGAACCAGACTATATGGCTAAAATTACAAATTTTTCTGAATTAACAGTAGATGAGTTGAATGCCCGTAAAACGGAATTCAAAAATGACATCCTCAATATGCGCCTGCAGCAACAAAGCGGGCAGCTTAAAAAGCCAAGCATGCTTCGCGGTTTAAGTCGCGATATTGCGAGAATAGAGACTGTTCTATCTCACAAGACCTTGGGGACGAAAATTAATTATCGTAAACCGTCAAAAGGTACAAAATAATGAGCACGACGAGTACATTACCTGAAGTGACTAAAGGCATACGCAAAGAACGTGTCGGGGTGGTAGTCTCTGACAAAATGAGCAAAACGATTGTTGTCAGGGTTGAACGCCGCGTACCACATCCCCAGTTCCGTAAAATTGTGCGTATTAGTAATAAATTTTACGCACACGATGAGAGTGGCCAGGCAAAACCCGGCGACCGTGTATTGATTAGGGAGACTAAACCGCTTAGCCGTCTGAAAAGATGGGAGCTTGTTGAAGTCCTGAAACACTAACTTTAGACAACAGGAAGATTATTATATGTTACAAATTCGCTCCCGCTGTGATGTTGCCGATAATACCGGTGCCCGCATGGCTACAATGATTGGTGTGGTCGGAAAGAAAACACATATTGCCGGAATCGGTGATGTAATTAAGGCAAATGTCAAGGAAGCTTCCTCCGATGGAACAGTAAAAAAGAGTGCTGTTGTCAGTGCTGTAGTTGTCCGCACACGGAATTCAATCCGCCGCAATGACGGTTCATACGTTCGCTTTGACTCGAATGCAATAGTCATCATTGATAAGGATAATAATCCTGTTGGCACACGCATATTTGGCCCTGTAGCCCGCGAATTGCGTGAAAGAAACTTTATGAAAATCATCTCACTGGCGCCGGAGGTAGTTTAATATGCCTAGTCGTTTCCATATCAAAAAAGGTGAAATCGTCGTCGTCATTAGTGGTGATGAAAAAGGCAAACGTGGTAAGATTCTTGAAATTCTTGCTAAAAAAGACCGCTTGATAGTCGAAGGATTAAACCTCATTAAAAAGCATGTGCGTAAGACTCAAAAGGATCCACAAGGGGGGATTATCACACGTGAAGGTACCATTCACATTTCCAATGTAATGTTGGCTGAAAAGTATGATAACAGTAGCGCAAGAAAGGCGAAAGCCGCCTAAATTGGAGCATTCGAAAAGATATGAATAGTGTTACCTATCAAGATTATGTCAAAGTTGCCCGGGCTGAACTTAAAAAGAAGTTCGGATACAAAAATGACATGCAAATCCCTAAGATCGAAAAAGTGGTTGTGAATATGTGTGTGGCATCCTCACCAGATGTAAAGCAGGCTCTGGATGATGCAGAGAAGGATCTTGTATTGATTACTGGGCAAAAACCATCCCGCACAAAGTCCAAAACAAGTATTGCAAATTTTAAACTACGCAAAGGCCAGGAGATTGGCCTGAAGGTAACCCTTCGTAATGTGCGTATGTATGAATTCCTCGATAGATTCATTAAAATGTCCGTACCTCGTATCCGAGATTTTCGTGGTCTTCCCGCCCGTGCATTTGATGGTCGTGGAAATTATACTGTCGGTGTCAGTGACCATACTATATTTCCTGAGATCGAACTCGATAAGGTGAAGCGGAATCTCGGTATGGATGTAACATTTGTTACGACGGCAAAAACCAATGATGAGGCTAAAGAGCTTTTGAATTTGATTGGTATTCCTTTCTCGGATCGTGTAAAAAAAGATCCAGTTAAAAAGGATGGGGAATAAAGTAATTATAAAAAGGATTTTGTATGGCAAAGACATCGCAAATTGAACGTTGGAAAAGGAAACCGAAATTTTCGGCACGGGCATATAACCGTTGTCGTATTACTGGCCGCCGCCGTGCTTACATGCGCAAGTTCGGTCTTAGCCGTATAACATTCCGCGAAATGGCGCTCCGTGGTGAAATTCCTGGAGTGATTAAAGCCTCTTGGTAAGAAGATAATAATATGATAACAGATCCAATTTCAGACATGTTGACATGTATTCGCAATGCGAATGCTGCCCGTAAAATCAAAGTGACTATGCCTCACTCAAAGATGAAAGGCGAAATCGCCCGCATCCTTAAAAGCGAAGGATATATTCAAGATTTTGAAGTCGCGAGAAAAGAGAAAAAGGCAACACTTTCTATAGAACTCAAGGTTCAAGGTGAGCGCCCCTTAAAGAGTCTGAAGAAGGTGAGTACCCCAGGACTCCGCTCATACGTCTCTTCATCGGAAATTCCGAGAGTAATCGGTGGACTTGGAATTTGTATCCTTTCAACTTCTAAAGGAATTATGACAGGCCGTGAGGCTAAGAAACAAAATGTAGGCGGTGAATTAATCGCTTTTGTGTACTAATAAGAGGTATTTATGTCCCGTATCGGCTCAAAACTAATTGAAATCCCAAAGAATGTAAAAGTCCAAGTTAACGGAGACCATGTCAATGTTGAAGGACCAAAAGGGAAGCTCGAATATGTGCTACCCCGCCAAATTTCTGTACTAATCGAAGGAACTACGGTTTCTTTGAAAAGACAGGTTGAAACACGTGTCGTTAAAGCATTACATGGACTCTCACGTAGCTTGATTAATAACATGATCGAGGGTGTGAATACCGGATTTAAAAAGGACTTAGAAATTAACGGTGTCGGATTTAAAGCAGTGGTCAAAGGCAATAACTTAGATTTAAATGTTGGATTTTCCCATCCTGTTCTTTTACCGATTCCTGAAGGAATCAAAGTACAAGTGAATGAAAACACGCAAATCGCCATTGAAGGTTACGATAAACAAGTGGTAGGACAGTTTGCTGCTGAAATCCGCTCGATTTACCCGCCAGAGCCATACAAAGGCAAGGGAATTAAATATAAAGGTGAAATCATTCGCCGCAAAGCTGGAAAAACAGTACAGTAATTGATTTATAAATAAGGCTTAAAGACTATGGGTAAACAAAACACACCTAAGAAAACGTGGACAGCACGTGAGCGTATTCATACACGTATCCGCCGTAAAGTGACCGGGACTACCGAACGTCCACGGTTAGCTGTGAATTTCTCCAACAAGAATATAGTCGCTCAGATCATTGATGATCATGAAGGCGTGACGGTTGCTTCTGCTTCAACACTGGAAAAGACTACAAAACAAAAGAATAAATCACAGGCTAATATCCAAATGGCTGAATCAATTGGCCGTTTGGCTGCTGAAAGAGCCATTGCGAAGAATGTCAAGGCCGTTGTTTTTGACCGCGGCGGATTCAAATATCATGGTAAAGTCAAGGCATTGGCGGACGCTGCCCGAGCAGCAGGACTTCAATTCTAGAGGATTATCCCTATTATGAGCGAAACTATTGTACAAGATAAGAAACCAAATTCAGGCCGCAGGTCACGTGATAACAATTCACGCCGTGATTCCGGAAACCGTCGGAATGAAGATAATCCATTTATTGAGAAGCTCGTCCATGTTAATCGTACAACAAAAGTTGTTAAGGGTGGACGTACATTCAGCTTTAGCGCACTAGTCGTAGCCGGTGACGGTAAAGGCAAAGTAGGGCATGGTTTTGGTAAGGCCAAAGAGGTAGGGGATGCCATTAAGAAGGCTACTGAAGCCGCAAAACGTGCTATGATTGCAATTCCATTAAACAAGGCATCGATACCACATGAAGTTACTAGTGCCTATTGCGGGGGACGTGTTATCCTCCGTCCAGCTTCACCCGGTACAGGTGTTATAGCGGGTGGTGGGGTGCGTGCCGTCATGGAAGCTGTCGGTATCCGCGATATCCTGACAAAATCTTTGGGATCCAGTAATCCTAACAACGTGGTAAAAGCCACAATTAAAGCTCTCCAAGAGTTGCGTTCCGCTCAATCGATTCGCCAGCTCAGGGGAATCAAAAGTCAATCAAACTAATTTTTATTAAGGAATAAACCCTATGCGTTTGCATACTATAAAACCTCGTCCTGGTTCAAAACATCGCACAAAGAGACTTGGTTGTGGAGAGTCCAGTGGTCATGGTAAGACCAGTGGTAAAGGTCATAAAGGTCAAAAAGCCCGCTCTGGTGGAAGTATCCGTTTGGGGTTTGAAGGTGGCCAGATGCCCCTTATCCGGCGTATACCAAAACGTGGTTTTAATAATGCGGCATTCCGATTGATTTATGCCCCGATCAATGTGAGTTCACTAGAAAAGTTTGATGCAGGTACTGTTGTGGATCTTGCAGTCATGATATCAAAGGGGTTAGCCGCCGGACAATTTGATGGGATTAAAATCCTTGGTAATGGTGAACTTACTAAAAAGCTCATTGTCAAAGCACACAAATTTTCGGCGAGTGCCAAGGAAAAAATCGAGAAAGCCGGAGGCAGCATTGAGATTATCAGTGGCCGGGAAATAAAACCTGAGGCTTAGTCCCGGATTCTTATAACTATGCTTTCAGCCTTTATTAATTCATTCAAAATTCCTGAGCTACGCCAGAGGATATTTTTTACCTTAGGGGTAATCGCTCTGGTTCGTTTTGGAGCAGCGATTCCTGCTCCTGGGGTGGATGCTTCTATTTTAGCCCACTATTTTGAACAGGTTAATAACCAGACATCGAGCAGTGTCGTCGCTTTATTTAATATATTCAGTGGTGGCGCACTTGAGGCCTGTGCGGTATTTTCATTGGGGATAATGCCTTACATTAGTGCATCGATTATTATACAGCTTTTGACAGCTGTTTATCCGCGCTTAGCAAAAACTGCCAGAGAAGAAGGCGGACGTGCAAAAATAACACAATACACGCGTTATTTAACATTAATTCTTTGTCTTTTTCAGGGAACATTACTCGCACATGGCTTTGCAAACCCAAAATCAAATCCCTTTTTACCTGGCATTGATGCAACCATACAACAATATGGGCCTCTCGTAGCTAACCCCGACTTTTTCTTTTATTTCAGCTGTATCATGACACTTACGGCAGGTACGATGTTGCTGATGTGGTTTGGAGAACAAATCACTGATAAGGGAATTGGACAGGGTATTTCCGTCATTATTACTATCGGTATTTTGGCACGTTTACCTGCGGCAATTACACAATCCTATCATTTCTTTTCTGATAAATTTAATCCCGTCATTATTGCTATTCTCTTATTATTTCTGTTTGGAGTGATCGCTGGTATCGTGGCTGTTACTTCTGCAGAGAGGAAAATACCTGTGCAATTTGCAAAACGTATGGTGGGAAGAAAGTTGTATGGCGGCCAAACGACTTTTATGCCGCTGAAAGTGAATTATGCAGGGGTGATGCCGATTATCTTTGCACAGGCTATTCTGATGTTTCCTCAGACATTCCTGATGATTCCGGGACTTCAAAAGCTGCCCGGTTTCCAAGAGTTAATGGGAATGTTAAATCCCGGAACCGTTCTGCATGTCCTGCTATATGGTATCATGATTTTCTTCTTTTCCTATTTTTGGGTTTCGACACAATTTAACCCCACACAAATCGCGGATGATTTGAAAAAGAATAGCGGATATATTCCCGGAGTTCGTCCAGGTAAACCGACGGCTGACTTCCTTGACTTTACCATGACCAGATTAACTCTTGCTGGCGCAGCCTTTTTGACCATTATTGCCATTCTTCCTGAGATGGTGAATTATAATCTGAAAGTATCATTTTTAGTGGCTCAATTTTTTGGAGGCACCAGTCTTTTGATTTGTGTCGGTGTTGTATTGGATACGATGAGACAGGTCGAGACATTCCTGCTTCAACGCCATTATGACGGTTTTTTGAAAAAAGGAAGACTCCGGAGCCGCCAGTCGTAAGACGTGGATCCGAGATGTTTTATTAAAAGGTTTTTGATAATGATTCCGATCAAGAATGAGCGAGAAGTTCAATTCATGAAGGACTCATGCAAGACAGCGGCACTGATCCGAGATCGACTTGCACAGGAAGTGAGGCCTGGAGTGAGTACACGTGAGCTTGACGATCTGGCTCGTGAGTTGATTGCCAAAGCTGGAGGTAAAAGCCCATTTTACGGTTATGGAACTAGAAAAAAATTTCCAGGTCACATCTGTGTTTCTGTAAATGAAGAGGTCGTACATGGTATCGGTTCGGACAGACGTTTGCAGCTTGGGGATATTGTGAAGTTGGATGTTGGAATAATCCTCAATGGATGGATAGGTGATACAGCGATAACAGTCCCGGTTGGTATGGTGACATCAGAGGTTAATCACCTGATGCATGTGACTTTGCAATCCCTTTATATTGGGATTGACCAAGCGAGGGCGGGTAATCATGTCCACGATATAGGAGCAGCGGTTGATCGTTACGTTTCGGAAAATAAATGTGCGGTTGTCAGAGAATTTGTTGGACATGGTGTAGGAAAAAGGTTGCATGAGGAGCCTCAAGTTCCAAATTTTGGCAAACCAAAGACGGGAGCCCGCCTAAAGCCTGGTATGACATTAGCGATTGAGCCGATGGTTAACCTAGGGACGAGTGAGGTAAAAATCCTCTCGGATGGATGGACAGTAGTAACGGCAGACAAAAAAGCGTCTGCACATTTTGAACATACGGTTCTGATTACAGACGGCGAACCTGAGATTTTGACATGGACCGAAAGAATGGCATTGAAATAGCTGGGCGTGTATTGGATGTAATGAATGAACGCTTGGCGGAAATTGAATTTCCTAATCAACATAAGTTGGTCGGTTTTATCGAACCACCTGATATGGAAAAGTTTAAAAATAGGCTTGTGCAAGGAGCTCAAGTTATTGTAATATGTTCCTCTTTCGACTTTTCGAAAGGACGAATAATAAAAATCGAATGATAGAAAAACAGCTATTATGAAAGTAAGACCATCAGTGAAAAGACTTTGTGAACATTGCAAAATTGTTCGGAGAAAGAACGTTGTCCGAGTGATTTGCAAAAACCCAAGACATAAACAGCGCCAAGGTTAATTTGAGGTAAATATGCCACGTATTTTAGGTATTGATATTCCGAACGAAAAGCGAATTGAAATTTCGCTCACATACATTTATGGAATCGGCTTAAGCCGATCCCAAATGATTCTAGAGGAGGCTGGAATTGATTCCAACATCCGCGCCAAAGACCTCAGCGATGAGCAAATTGGTAAAGTCATCAACGCGATCAAAAAGAATAATTTTATCGTGGAAGGTGATCTACGCCGTGAGCTCCAGCAAAACCTCAAGCGCCTCCAAGCGATCAATTGTTACCGTGGTATCCGTCATAAAAGAGGGTTACCGGTACGTGGTCAACGGACTAAATCAAACGCACGTTCCCGGAAGGGACCACGTAAGACAGTTGGTGTCCAAAGGAATCCGAACGCAAAGGCGGGCAAGGTATAATCTTTGAAGAATAATAAGGCAAACTATGGCAGACGAAAAGAAAACTAAAGAAGCAGGCAAACCGACTGAAAAAGTCGCTTCCATGGAGTTATTAGAAAATTTAAGCCTAGATCCTAATGCTCCGGTAGAAAAACCAAAGATTATCAGGGTCAAAGGTGCTAAGAATATCTCCACTGGTGTGGCGCACATCTTGGCTACTTTTAACAATACAATTGTCAGCTTTACAGACGTGTCGGGAAATATCCTTTCATGGAGTAGTGCTGGAAAATGTGGATTTAAAGGTTCACGTAAGAGCACGGCTTATGCAGCTCAGGTTGTGGCACAAGAGGCTTCAAAAGGTGCTATGTCCCATGGATTAAAGGAATGTGAAGTATGGGTGAAAGGGCCGGGATCGGGCCGTGAGTCGGCAATCCGTGCGCTGCAAGCCATTGGTTTGGAAATTACAATTATCCGGGATGTGACCCCTGTACCACACAATGGTTGCCGTCCACGCAAGAAACGTCGTGTATAATTTTTTGAGGAGATATTAATATTATGGGTCGTCTTTTAGGTGCTAAAACAAGAATCAGTCGCCGTTATGGTGTTGCGTTATTCGGACCAAGCAAAGCCTTGGAAAGAAAAAATTACCCACCGGGAATTCATGGTCCCAAAGGTAAAAGAAAAGGCTCAGAATATGGTGCCTTACTTGCAGAAAAACAAAAACTTCGTTATCAATACGGTTTGATGGAAGGACAATTTCGTCGCTTTTTCCAACAGGCTAAAAAAGTTCGTGGTGTTACAGGTGCTACATTCTTGCAATTATTAGAGCGTCGTATCGATAACGTTACTTTCCGTACAGGATTTGCTACTTCACGGCGTGGGGCAAGACAATTGGTGGTTCATGGTCATATCTTAGTTAATAGTGTTAAGGTCACCAGTCCTTCATACATTGTGAAGGCTGGCGATACAATCGAAGTTAAGAATAAGCCCGGTAGCCGCCAATTAGCTCAAAAGAATATTGACGTAGCTTCATTACAAGTAGCCCCAGAATGGATCTCTGTGGATAAAGAGAAATTTAAAGCAATTGTTAACCGGATCCCAACACGCGAAGATATTCAAGTTAATGTCAATGAGCAATTAGTTGTAGAGTTTTACTCACGCTAGTCATACTGATTTATAGAGGGTTTTTATCAAAAAATTATGCTGTAGGTCCTGTCTTTTAAAGCCCTGAGACAGGGTAACCCAGCAAAAGGAGTATAAGATATGCCAGTTCGTTTAGGTCGTTTTGAGATGCCGAAGCGTCTCGTTAAAGATGAAGAAAATCCTTCAGAAAATTATGCCAAGTTTGTCGCGGAGCCCTTTGAGGCTGGATATGGGCATACGATAGGAAACTCACTCAGACGTGTTCTCTTGTCTTCTCTGGAAGGAGCTTCAATTGTAAATGCAAAGATTGAAGGAGCTCAGCATGAGTTCTGTACAGTTCCCGGAGTGGTAGAGGATGTAGTCGAGATCATTATGAACCTTAAAAAAGTTCTATTTTTGATCCATGACCGTGAAACTAAGAAAGTAACGATTTCCGTAAATAAGGATGGAGAAGTGACTGCTGCGGACTTCCAATGCCCCTCTAATATCGAGGTCGTTAATCCTCACCAACATATTTGCACACTCGACCGTAAACAAAAATTTGAAGCAGAGTTTGAGGTTAGTGTCGGACGTGGGTACATGAGTGCGGATGAAAACAAATTTCCGGATATGGCGATTGGGGTTATTCCTGTAGATGCGCTTTTTTCACCCGTACGTAAAGTAAAGTACAGTGTTGAAAATTGCCGTGTCGGACAACGGACAGATTATGACAAGTTAATTGTGGAGGTGTGGACTGATGGACGTATTACACCTGAAGATGCTTTAACACAATCATCGGCAATTCTCAGACATCACTTGGATGTGTTTGTTGATTATAATAATACCGAAATTGAATTTGAAGAAGCGTCAGCTCCTGCATCTGAAGAAGAAAATAAACTCAAGAAGATACTCATGATGAGTGTTAACGAGATTGAACTCTCAGTGCGTGCTGCAAATTGCCTTAATAATGCCAATATTACAACTGTTGGCCAATTAGCCATGAAGTCTGAGGCTGAAATGCTCAAGTACCGTAACTTCGGTAAAAAATCCTTGAATGAAATCAAGGATAAACTCAAAGAGCTCCAATTAGGATTGGGAATGAAATTTGACAACTCTCTTGTTGAAGCGATTAATGCGGCGACAATGGGGCAACAACGATAAATTTAAGCAGGTAAAGTTATGAGACATCGCATAGGAACGGCCCGCTTGGGGCGTAAATCCAAGCATCGTGAAGCCATGCTGGCAAATATGATTGCCAGTTTGATCGAGCACGGTCGCATTAAAACAACACTCGCCAAGGCAAAAGCAGCAAAACCACTTGCTGAACGTCTAGTCACAATGGCTAAAAAGGGTACGCTCCATAGCCGACGTGTTGCTGTGAGCAGGCTTCAAGGAAAAGAAAAGATTGTAGCTAAGCTCTTCACAGAAGTAGCACCAAAACAAGCTGATCGTAAAGGTGGATATACCCGTATCATCAAAATAGGGCCGCGTAATAGTGATGCTTCAGAGATGGCCTTTCTTGAGTTTGTTGAGCCAGCAGGAGTTGCTGCTTCTGATATCGATCCTTTGAAGGAAATTGAGAAGAAATCTAAAACAGCTCCTAAATCAGACGACTCCAAGTAATTTACTTCAAACCGCTGTAATCTAGACGGGGTTATAGCGGTTTTTTCAAATTGCCCTGGATGACCATTAGTGTTAACTTACTATTAATGCCAGAGTAGCTCAGTCGGTAGAGCAGAGGACTCATAAGCCTTTGGTCGGGGGTTCAAATCCCTCCTCTGGTACCATATTTATACTGAACTCACCTGATAGTCTGTAGTCCATTCTGCATTAGAGCTTGATTTATCAGGATGATTTAATATTAATTGACTTCTACGGATGCGTAGCTCAGTCGGTAGAGCAGTTGACTCTTAATCAATTGGTCCCTGGTTCGAACCCAGGCGCATCCACCATTTTTTTTTAAACCCCTCTTAATAATCCTATTGATGAGGGGTTTTTCTTTTAGCAATAAAAAGGCCCCGTATATTACGGGGCCAAATCTATACTTAATTTTGTCTACCAAACGATTCAACCCTTCATTTAAATAGAGTTAATCGTATCTGATATTATTTTGCAGCCAATTTACGGGCAAGTGACACAGCAGAGCTTGCATTATCACTATAACCGTCAGCGCCTATTTCGTCAGAGTACTGTTGGGTAACAGGTGCTCCGCCGATCATGATTTTCACCTTGGCACGGTCTCCTGAGGCCTTAAAGGCATCGATAGTTGTTTTCATAGCAGGCATCGTCGTTGTCAGGAGTGCTGAAAGGGCGACGATATTAATATTCTTTTCCTTGATGGCCTGGATGAATTTCTCCGGGGAGACATCAACACCGAGGTCTGTGACTTCAAATCCACCACCTTCAAGCATTGCTGATACCAGGTTTTTACCGATATCATGAAGATCGCCCTTTACAGTACCGATGAGAACTCGTCCGATGGGTTCTGTTCCTTTAGCAGCCAAAAGAGGTTTGATCAGTTCGAGACAACCTTTCATGGCACGTGCAGCAATCAGGAGTTCTGGAACGAAGTATTCATTTGCCTCAAAGCGACGGCCGACTTCATCCATGGCTTTAATCATGTATTCATTCACGAGTAGCTCGGGATCTGCTCCTTCAGCAAGAGCCTCCTGAGTGATTATTTTAGCTGCTTTTGCATTACCTTCTACGACTGAGTCATAGAGTTTAGCGAGGTCTGCCATATGTTTGTCTCCTTGCGGATGGTATTCGTTTTTGTTTGGTTATATTGTTTTGTGATTCACAAAGGCGTTGTGCCTTCTATGAGTGTGATACTATTTCATACATTAAAAAAGAGCATCATTAAAAAATGTTTAATGAGTCCTGATAAGGAGATTTAAGAGCGTTTTCCTCTGAATTCACTTGGAGTCAATGTGGTATAGCGTTGGAAGACTGTTGCAAAATATTGGGAAGACGAAAAACCGAGGTTTATAGCGATATTTGTGATAGAATCTTTATTTTGCGAAAGAAGCTTTTTGCCTTGTTCGAGTTTCCGACGCAAAACGTATTCAGCAGGGGGAAACCCTGTTTCTTCTTTAAATCTCGCCTTAAAACGTGAAACGGAAAGATTAGCGATGACGGCTAACTCTGGCACGGAGAGGGGATCATAGAGGTGTTCATGGATGTATTGGATGGAATCAAGGATCTTGTCGGATTGTAGATAGGGTTCGAATTCTTCGGCGGCTTCCACTACTTTCAGGAGGAAGGACATAATATAATGGGCGACCATCATCCGTTTTGTGTGGATGTCACCATTTTTAAAATTACCGATAGCGGCATCTAAATATTCATTTAAGCTTTCGGGCACCTTGAAATGTTGATGTTTGGCATTTAACAGCCTTTTTATGAGCTTTTGCCCATCAATTAGTCGCGGACAGAATATTTGATTTTTTTTATTAATGGGGATTTGTAACCAGTAGAGCAGTCCTTTTTCTTCGGGCTGTCCGGCAGTGCTATGGGGCTGATCAGGTAAAATAACTAATGCATCTGATCCGAAAAGAAACCGTTTGACGCCTTCGGTTTCAAATATTTGTTTTCCACGGGCCAGATATATAATCTCGATTAGGTCCTTATGCTTGTCTCTTTGGAGCGGTGGTTGGGAGGTGTTATACTCATAACGACCGAGTAATTTGACTTCTTTGAGGCCCAGCCTAGAGAAATGACAAACCGTGCGGGTGGGGTTCGGATTTTTATCCATGTATGATTCTGTACTGTAGGACAAGAATGAAAGCAAACCTTTTTCAAACATGATACTATGATCCTGTTAAATCAACCAAGGAACCAGATGACAAAATATACAGGTATGCAAGTAAACACGGTGGAGGATTTCACATATGGAAAATGTGTGAAGCCCGTAACAACAAAGAGGGGACTCGTGATCGGTGGAGGCACGGTTTATCCGGAATTAAACTTCACACTACCAGCGATAAATATCGAAGACAGTACATGGCCCCAGATAAAAGGGCATTATCAGCAGATGATCACAGAAGCTTGTCAAAGGGCTGTTGAGCTATATGCACCAGGGCTAGTAGTAGAGTTTGAGACATTGCCTCCAATGACGATCAAACCAGAATGGGGCGCTGAAATTACGGGTATTCTCAGACAGACATTGGACACCTATTATGATAAGCATGGTTTATTGGGTGCTTTGCGTATTACACCTAATGATATCCGCGAACATGAAAGACCCCCCTATATGAGACAGGGGCATCTTTGGGAAAATATGCTGAGCAGCTTTCACCAGTGTTGTGAAAAGGGTGCTGATTTTATCTCGATTGAATCGACGGGTGGAAAAGAAGTCAATGATGATGCGATGATTATGGGTGACCTTAAAATGGTTACATTTGCCCTTGGAGTCATGGCTTGCCGCGACATGAAATTCTTGTGGGAGCATATCGTTAGTATATGTAACCAGCACGGAGTCATTCCTGCAGGAGACTCTGCTTGCGGATTTGGCAATACAGCGATGGTTCTCGCTGATAAAAGGTTTATTCCAAAAATCTGGTCTGCCATTATTCGCGTAATGACGGTACCACGTACTTTGGTAGGTTACGAAGCAGGTGCCATTGGGCCGAGTAAGGATTGTGCTTATGAAGGGCCATATATAAAGGCGATCACTGGGTGTCCTATCTCGATGGAAGGTCGTGATGCCGCTTGTGCACACTTATCTCCCGTAGGGAATATATCCCAAGCGCTTGCCGATTTGTGGAGTAATGAATCCGTTCAGAATGTAAAGCTCTTGGGAGCCATGGCTCCGACGGTGTCATTGGAACAATTAGTCTTTACCACGCGATTCATGAATACTGCATCGAGCAAGGGTAAAGCTGTCAATAACCAGCTCCGGGATATCATGGTTGATTCGGATTGCTCCTATGATCCACAAGCCTATGTTTTGAGGCCTGATGTCGTTCTTAAACTCTCCAAAGAGATTATTAAAGAACCGACCCCGTACCTCCAGACAAGAAAAGCGGCTTTAGTGGTATTGCAGGAATTACGTGATGCTGCCGCCAAGAATTTATTCCCGATGAGTAAGATGGAACAAATTTGGCTGGATAAACTCTCAAAACAATCAGATCAATTGCCGGAAGACGAAAATGAGATGATTGCGGATGTCATCGACGATATTGATCGTGATAAAGTCCGTCTTGAAGAGTACGGTATTAAGGGATAGTTTTCTCCTTCCATATCACTGGTTTCCACGCTGCAACTGGGGTTGCAGCTTTTTTGTGTGCCTATGGATAGTAGTCGCAAGGCACTGGGCGAGTTTAAAATGGTCGTGAAGGTGTGAAAATGGTGGAACTTTGTCCTGATTGACAGGTGATTTTTGTAGCAGACTCTTCACATTCCAGAGGCTATTGATAACATGTATTTATGACATCAAAAGAACGAATTTTAGCAGTGCTCCGAGGTCAAAAGCCTGACCGGATTCCGAATATGACGATCACTATGATGTTCGCATGTGATCAAATCGGGGCGAAATATTATGATTATGCGATGGATCACCGGGTGATCGTTGAGGCCCAGATAAAAACGGCGGAGAAATTCAAAATCGATCATCTTTGCTCCATGACAGATCCTGCGCGTGAGTCGGCTGATTGTGGTGCTCATGTGAAATATTACGATAATCAACCACCTGCTATTGACGAATCTGATGCGTTACTTTTAGACAAGACTAAATTGATTAAACTAAAAATCCCCGATCCACTAGGTGGAGGAAGAATGCATGACCGGGTGAAAGGTGTGGAATTATATAAAAAGCTGTCCGGGGATTCACGAATGATCGAAGGTTGGGTGGAGGGGCCCTGTGCTGAGGGGGCTGATCTAAGGGGGATCAATAACCTGATGATGGATTTTATGGACGACCCGCAATTTGTTCAGGACTTGTTTGCTTTTAATGTCGAGATGGCCATCCGTTTTGCTAAAGTGCAGGTGGAGGCCGGTGCTGATTATATCGGTATTGGTGATGCGGCCGCATCATTAGTCGGGCCCAGGATTTATGAGGAGTTCGTTTTTCCTTATGAGAAAAAATTAGTGGATGCTATCCACGAAATGGGGTTGCCAGTGCGCTTACATATCTGTGGTAATACCCAACGCATACTGGCTGGAATAGCACGACTGGGAGTGGATATTTTTGATTTAGATTATTGTGTGCCGATGAATAAAGCCAGAGAGTTAATGGGACCCAAACAAGTTATTTTCGGGAATATTGATCCAGTCAGGCAAATGAGAAATAGTACTCCGGAAAAGGTGTATGAGGATATTAAGTTATGCCATGAGCAGGCAGGCCAAAACTATGTGATCGGGGGGGGGTGTGAAGTACCTCGCGATACCCCGCAAGCATGCCTCATGGCATTGGCGGATTATGCGGATAATGCCGTTATAGAATGAGGAGTTAAGAGGAAAATACTCCCCTTTGTATGGAATTATACTGCATTTCACATAGTCATTTTTAGGCAATGAGAGTTATGTGATATGAAAATCCCCTATGAAAAAATATAAATTAATCAGTTGTGAAGTATTCTACCGTGAAGTCTGCTGGGTTGTATCCCGATCGTGTAACCAGATAGATATCGAGTTCCTTCCCAAGGGGTTACATGATCTTGGCTGCCATAAAATGTTTCAAGAGGTTAATAAGATAATTTCAGCGGTGGATAATGATAAATATGACGCTGTCCTTCTCGCTTATGGCCTCTGTAACAATGGGTTAGTCGGGGCGGCAGCCCGGAAAATTCCTTTGGTCATGCCACGTGCACACGATTGCATTACGGTTTTTTTAGGCAATAAAGAGCGTTATCTCGAGTATTTTCAAAATAATCCCGGGAGCTATTTTAAAACCTCAGGCTGGATGGAAAGGGGCAAGGGGGACCAGATGGATTCACAAATGTCCATCCAAAGCAGTAACGGGATGGATAAAACGTATGAAGAAATGGTGGAGAAATACGGAGAGGAAAATGCGAAATTCCTTTATGAAGAACTCTGCGAGCACACAAAGAACTATGGGCAAATGACCTACATTCACATGGGGATCGAGCCAGGGAATCAATTTGAGAACATGGCCCGCGACCAAGCAACTGAAAAGAACTGGAAATTCGAGAAGATACAAGGCGATTTATCCTTGCTGCAACGCCTCGTGGACGGGCAATGGAGTGAACATGAGTTTTTAGTTTTGGAGCCGGGACAGAAAATCGCCCCGAGCTACAATGAATCAATCATTAAAGCTGAAAAGGTCTAAATGAACTCACTTGAAAGAATCCAATCTGTCATGACAGGACAGATCCCTGATCGTGTGCCGGTTTGCCTGCATAATTTCTTATTGGCCTGCCATGAGGCCGGGATTCCTGTGGATCAATACCGCCTCAATGCTCGCTTGATTGCTGAGGTTCATCTAAAAGCATTGGAAAAATACGAATATGATTGTGTCTTGATTGATCTCGACACAACCATGGCCGCCGAGGCAATGGGAGCTGTATCCGAGGTCGCTCCGAATGGAGTAGGCAGTATCCACGGGACCTTGCTCCGCTCATTGGACGAAGTCAAAAAGTTGAAAGTATTAGACCCATACAAAGACGGTCGTATCCCGGTATTGCTGGAGTCTATTCATATCCTCAAGGAAAAGCTCGGGGGAGAATTTGCAATCAGGGGAAATTGTGACCAGGGGCCGTTTTCTCTCGCCGCACTCCTGCGGGGGATGAATGACTTCATGATGGACTTGGCCGATGATCCCGATCATCCCGCCATCCGTGATCTTCTGGAAATAACCTATCAAAGCCATCTGAAGATCCATGAGGCTGTCCATGCGGCGGGAGCCACCATGACTTCCCTTGGGGATAGTGTTTCTGGCCCTGATGTCCTTTCACCAAAAATGTTTACTTCATTTGCGCGGGGTTATCATGAAAGGCTTTTGAAGGATTTATCTGATCGCGGTATATTTACCGTGATACACATTTGCGGGAATACGACCCGTATTTTGGAGCAACTTGCACAGTACCCATTTTGCGGATTTGAATTAGATTACAAGACCGATTCCGCTAAGGCGAAAGACTTGGTCGGAAAAGACCATGTGTTACTCGGCAATATCGACCCGAGCTCGATTCTGGCATTTGGCACTCCAGAATCAGTGGCGGAGAAAACACGCGAATTGATTACGTTATGGAAGCCCGGTGGAAAATTTATCCTGAATGCTGGTTGCGCTATTAATGCAAATACACCCTCGGATAATCTTTTATCAATGATGAGAACCCTCAGGCAGGAAGGACTTTATGCATAATCCCCAGAAGTATTTGATTAAACTCATGCCGATGAATAAGACCCTCGAATATTACGAGGGAGAATCTTTACAAGATATCCTCTTTGTTGAAGGAGTGGAGTTTCCTTGTGGTGGGCGTGGAAAATGTAAGGGCTGCCGAGTCAAGGTGACCGAGGGAAATATCCCTGCCACGGATATTGAAGCACAAACCCTCTCCCCGAAAGAATTGGAGGAGGGATGGAGGCTTTCATGTAAGGTCAAAATCTCAGATGAGGTGACACTAGAGTTGGCACAATGGGAGGCAAAAATCCTGACTGACGATACGCAATTTGCTTTTATCTCAAAAAAAGGTCTCGGTATTGCCGTTGATCTGGGTACGACGACCTTGGTGGCACAGCTCTTAGACCTCCAGACAGGTAATGTCTTGGCGGTGAAGTCTGCCTTGAACCCCCAAGCCCGCCACGGCGCAGACTTGATGAGCCGCATTGATTTTTCTGTGACCCAAGGAAAACAAAAAATCCTCCAGGAACTCATTCATAAAGAAATAGGAATTCTCATTGTAGAGGTTCTCAATGATGCAAAACAGGATGCCGACAACCTTGTGGAAACGGTGATCGTCGGCAATACCGTGATGCATAATCTTTTTTGCGGGATAGACCTGACCCCGATGTCTGTTTACCCATTTGAACCCATTAATGACAGCCTCGTGGTGATGACGGCTGAGGAGCTGGGTTGGACATTTGCAAGTCAGTCTAAAGTCCTTTTCCTGCCTTGTCTTGGCACTTTTGTGGGGAGTGACATTCTCGCGGGGGTACTGGCTACCGAAATCTATTTGAAAGACAAAATAAATGTCTTGATCGACTTGGGCACCAATGGGGAGATGGTCGCTGGTAATAAAGACCGTATGATCTGTGCTTCCACAGCAGCTGGGCCAGCTTTTGAAGGGGCGAGAATATCCATGGGGATGAGGGCTTCGACAGGGGCGGTGTCAGAGGTTACTATCGAAAATGGGAAATTAAATCCACGAGTGATTGGAACTGGGGCGGCTCGTGGGATATGCGGAAGTGGCCTTGTAGATGTGGCTGCGGGAGCTTTGGAGCTGGGATTAATGAACTACCGCGGCAAAATCCAATCAGGGGACGAAATGCCGCTGGTGGATAATGTAGTCGTCACTCAGACGGATATTCGTGAGCTTCAGCTCGCCAAAGGGGCCATTGCTGCAGGTGTCAAAATCCTTCTTGCTCAACTGGGTAAAACCTATGACGACGTGGATAAACTTTATTTAGCCGGTGCTTTCGGGAATTATATAAACCGGTCTAGTGCTGAAAGGATTGGATTAATTCATTTCCCTCCAGAGCAAGTAACCCCAGCAGGTAATACTGCTCTTCTAGGAGCAAAGCGAGCACTCTTCAGGCCTGAAAATGAGGATGGCTCCTATGCCATGCTCCGGAAAAAAATCGAACATCTCACCTTGAGTTCTGTGCCAGAATTCCAAGACATTTATGTCGATGAAATGTTTTTTCCTCAAGAAGACTAGACATTTTTCCTGCGATTAACTAGAAATCATACGCTTTTGCTTGGGGGAAGTGAAAGCGGTGTACTGTCTAATTCACTATTTCAGAAGTCAAAGGAGAGGACTATCGTGAAAAAAATCCGAGATTACACAAATAACTATGGTTTTTCGATTATTGAAGTGCTCGTGGTCGCCCTGATTATCACGATCCTTTTTACTCTGATGGTACCGGTCTACAATAGTGTCAAAGAAAAAGGTCGCCGTACCCAGTGTGCCGCCAATTTAAAAAACTGGGGTACCGGATTCTACCTGTATACTGCGGATAATAATGGTTTTTTACCTCCCGAAGGAGGGACAGGGACCAGTACGAACGGGCCTAATCTCTGGTATAACCTGGTCCCATCTTACATGTCGCATGTCGCCTATTCAGTCTATATCAACCAAGTCGGAGGCTTTCGAAATGCAACGATTCAGAACTCGATTTTTAATTGTCCAAGTAAACGGTATAACCGCACTCCTGCGGAGAGCCCCGGTTTCTATATCGGTTATTCCCTCAACCAGTGGATCGACGGGAGTGGAAGCTCTGATTTGGCCAATGTGACAGTGGCAAATTTACAGAGGGCATCTTCAACAGTTCTTCTTTTTGCGAGTTATGATAATGATGGGGTGAACACCTGGACCGGGACGATTACAAATAATTCATCAGGGACTTTTATGAAGGCTGCTCAAAATGAGGGTTTTAATACACTTTTTGCCGACGGGAGCGTTCGTTTTATCCGCAATACAGAGGTCAGGAATGGCAGCCAATGGATCACCAATAGCCCGACTCTTGTCTGGAACCCCAATTACGGGGCCGATGGATGGTAATCCGAATTCAACCGGATTTTTGGAGGTATTCTTCCATCACAGGATATTTTACCGCGATAAGTCGAGCATTCTCTCAATGGGCACCAAAGCTTTTTTCCGGATTTCTTCATTCATGATGATTTCAGGGCGCAAATTGCGCAGAGCATCGCGGAGTTTTTCAGGGGTATTCATTTTCATGAAACGGCAATCTGCACAGGCACAGTGATCGGTCGGGCCGGGAATGAATTTTTTATGAGGGATTTCACGTTCAAGCCGGTGAAGCATCCCGCTTTCGGTGACGATAATGAATACGTCCGAAGCATTATCCTTGCAAAAGTGGACCATTTTTTCAGTGGAACAAATCTCGTCGGCCAAGAGGCGGACGGCGCGGGTGCATTCTGGATGGGCGACGACCGGGGCAAGGGGATACTCAGCCCGGATACGGGAGATACTTTGATGGGTGAACTCCACATGGAGATAACAATTTCCCTGCCAGTAGCGCATTTTGCGCCCGGTTTTCTCTGTGACCCATTCCCCGAGGTTTTGGTCCGGCACAAAGAGGATTTCCTTGTCAGCCGGGATACTGTTAACGATTTTCACAGCGTTCCCACTCGTACAAATCACATCACTGAGTGCTTTGACTCCGGAGGAACAATTGATATAGGCCACGACGTAAAGTCCGGGATTGTCTTTGAGATAGGTTTCCAGTTTATCGGCAGGACATGAATCCGAGAGTGAACATCCCGCATCAATATCGGGTAAGATCACGGTTTTAGAGGGGTTAACGATTTTAGCTGTTTCTGCCATGAAATGCACACCGCAAAAGGCGATCACATCGGCATTCGTCTCTTTGGCCTTATAGGAGAGCCCCAATGAATCGCCGACAAAATCAGCGACTTCCTGTATTTCCTTTACCTGGTAGTTATGGGCAAGGATGATCGCGTTACGCTCCTTTTTGAGAGCGAGGATTTCTTCCTGTACGGATGTTAAACGGCTAATGGATGTGACCATAATATATCTTTAGATAAATTAGGGCGTGATGTAAATTCTTTAGAGAAAGAGAATTTTATGAATGTGATCCGTTTTCGTTACTGTACCCAATGCCATTGGATGCTCCGTTCTGCTTGGATGGCTCAAGAACTCCTTACGACATTCCCCACGCAAATTGCGGAAATGATTCTCGAACCCTGTACAGGGGGGATTTTCGAGATTTGGCTCGGGGATGAAATGATCTGGGAGCGTAAACGTGACGGGGGATTCCCGGACATCCGTATCCTTAAACAAATGGTTAGGGACGCAATTTGCCCAGAGGCTGATCTCGGGCATGTCGATCGGGTCAAAAGAAAATAAGGGGAATTATCCAACAGGATCGGAGGATGGCTTCTTCTCATGATGGTGTGTTTGCCAGGTCATGAGGATATAAAGGCTCACACCGACGCAAATTGCGCTGTCGGCAATATTAAAATTTGGCCAGACGTAGGAACCGAAGATGAATTTAAAGAAGTCAATGACCCCGCCGATCCTGAGACGGTCGACCATATTACCCAAGATACCCCCGACAATCAGTCCTCCCGCAAATTGCTGTAGGCGGTTTGTTCCAAAAAAGTCTTTCCGGAAAAGGAAAAGGATCACCAGTACCACAAGGGCAAAAATGCCCAGAAGCCAGCTTTTACCTTGGAAAATACCAAAAGCCGCCCCGGTATTAATGACGTATTCCAAGTGGAAAAAGCCGGGGATGACTCGGATATAATGATGCCCGTAATCAAGTAAATGGCTCATCCAAAGCTTCAAGGCTTGATCGGCAATCAAAATGATCAGTGCTGTAATGAGGGGGATTTTCATAGTGATAATCTGTTTTTTTTAAGAGCCCGTATTCCCACGAGCTATTGGCGTATCTTCTAAGCAGTAGGTGCTACTCGGGACGAGAAATATTCCACCGCCTCCACATCGCGTGAAGTCAGGTCGGGGTATTTCAGATTCGTGCCCACGGAGCGGTCATACTTCCATGAACGTGCACATTTTTGGGCGACTTGGGTGGCCGGGGTGACTTTCACCGTTTCAGCCGCGTCAGCTGGCAGGAGTTTAAAATCCGACACGATGATGAATTCCGCAAAGGCATCTTCTTTTCCGGCGAGCAAATTGCGTTCGGCATCGTCTGAGGGTTTGTATTCTACCCACGCATCAATGGCTTTACCGATTGTTTTGGCCGCACGGAGCTTTTCGAGCTCGGCAGAGATTTTCTCGCGGATTTTCAGGCGCAAGGCAAATTTCTCCTCGAGATTAGTGTCGATGAGGTCTTGCCGGGCTTCAGGGAAAAGCTGGAGGTGAACACTCTCCCTTGAGATATTTTCCGGGGATACGGACTCTGCTGTATTAGAAATATAGCCCCACATTTCTTCTGAGGTGTATGGCATGATGGGGGCGATCAGGAGGGTGATCGCCTTTAATACCTCCAGCATGACCGTCTGGGTGGCCCTGCGCCGTGCAGAGTGGGGAATGTCGCAATACATGCGGTCCTTACTAATATCCACGTAAAGGGAACTCAGTTCGATCGTGCAGAATGAATTCACCAAATGATACACCTTGTGGAACTCATATTCATCATAGGCTTTGCGACATTCACCGATCAATGCCTGCAATTTGCTCAGGATATAGCGGTCGAGTTCGACAAAAGCGGCTGTTTCCGGAGCGATTTGCGCGGGGTTCAAGCTGAGCGAATCCTGAGCCTCATTGAAGTCATAGAGATTTGCATGGAGGATACGCAGGGTATTACGGATCGTGCGGTAGGAACCGCTCACATGTTTAAAAATCTCTTCTGACCAAGGGACATCATTCTG
This sequence comes from Verrucomicrobiota bacterium, assembly GCA_034440155.1. Taxonomy (NCBI): domain Bacteria; kingdom Pseudomonadati; phylum Verrucomicrobiota; species Verrucomicrobiota bacterium. The sequence continues at coordinate 22,132 of JAWXBN010000032.1, forward strand.
GTAATTCTCCGACGCCACCCACAAGCGTAGAATATCAGCCCCGTAGAGATTGATCATGCTCATCATGTCGATTGGTTTCTGGTAACCGGTTCCCGACTTTGAAAGTTTTTTCCCGTCGAGATCGACGACAAACCCGTTGGTTAACACTTCCTTGTAAGGAGCACGTCCGAGTGTTGCGACGGATAAAAGGAGGGAGGACTGGAACCACCCACGGTGTTGGTCGCTGCCTTCCAAGTACATGTCCACGGGGAATTTAATTTCCGGGTGGGTCTTTTCCACGGCGCGTTGGGATGAGCCTGAGTCGATCCAGACGTCGATCGTGTCGTTTTTCTTGGTCAGATTATCAGCATCGGGCAGGCCGAGTGTGCGGGCGAGCTGGGCAGGTTCACTAGCGAACCAGACATTGGTACCTTCCTTCTCGACCAAATCGGCGAGTTTGCGGATCGCGTCGGCATTGAGGACTCCTTTGCCTTCGGCATCATAAAAAGCGGGGAGAGGGACACCCCAAGTGCGTTGGCGGGAGATACACCAGTCACCCCGGGATTCCACAGCCCCGGAGATCCTGTTTTGTCCCCAGTCTGGAACCCATTTGACCTTCTTGATCTCGGACAAGGCTTTTTCTTTGAGGCCGGAGCCGTCGATCCTGATAAACCATTGCTCTACGGCGCGGAAAACAATCGGCGTTTTTGAGCGCCAGCAGTGGGGATAGGTGTGTTTGAAGAGTGCCTCATGATAGAGGGCTCCGGTAGGGATGAGCAATTTGTCCACGATTTCACGGTTGGCGTCAAAGACATATTTGCCGACCAGCCAGTCGATACCGACTTCATCCGTAAATTTCCCGTAATCATTGACGGGAGAAATGACTCCCAAATGTTTACCGACATCATAGTCGTCTTTCCCGTGTCCGGGGGCAATGTGGACCAGTCCGGTTCCGGTTTCTGTCGTGACAAAATGATCACCGAAAAGAATGGTTGATTCACGGCCTTCGAGGAAAGGATGTTTTGCTTTGCCGATTTTCTCGAGCGATTTGCCTTCGACCAGGGCGATTTGTGTGTAGGCCTGTGAGGGCTCCAGGGCGGCGATCTTTTCAGCGAGGGCTTTTGCGACGATGATCGCGTCCTTGCCATTAGACAAGACGGCATAATCAATATCCGATCGTGCCGCTATCGCGAGGTTTGCCGGCAAAGTCCAAGGAGTCGTCGTCCAGATCATCAGGGACACGGACAAATTGCGCAATTGCTCCAGACCGAGGGCTTCTGCAGCATTCGGGGTCGGGAACTTTACATAAATCGCAGGGGTCTGGTGGTCGAGGTATTCGACCTCAGCTTCAGCGAGGGCGGTCTGGGCACCCGTGCTCCAGAGAACAGGTTTTTGGCTCGCGTAAACCATGTCTTTTTCGACGAGATCGGCAAAAGTGCGGATGACCTCGGCCTCGTAGCGCGGGTCGATGGTCAGATAAGGATTGTCCCATTCACCGAAGACACCGAGACGTTTAAATTGCTCCCTCTGGAGGTTAATATATTTCCGGGCATAAGTATCACAGGCCCCTCGGATTTCTGCCACGGACATTGTACGAGCTTTGTTACCGAGGTCTTTGGTTACTTTGAATTCAATCGGGAGTCCATGGCAATCCCAGCCGGGAACAAAAGGGCTGTAGAATCCTGACATATTTTTACTCTTCAGGACGATGTCCTTGAGTGTCATATTCAGCGCATGCCCCATGTGGGCGTCCCCATTGGCGAAAGGGGGACCATCGTGCAAGATGAATTTGGGGGAGTGCTTGCGTGCAGAAAGGAGTTGATCGTAAATTTTAGTCTGATTCCAGCGTTCGAGGAAGGAGGGTTCGCGCTTGGGTAAATCCGCCTTCATGGGGAATTCAGTTTTCGGTAAGTTCAAGGTATCTTTATAATTCACTGACATAAGGGGGCAAAATTAGGGGATTTATCCTTTGCTTAAAAGACTTTTTTCACGGACTAGCGGTTTTCTCCGGTAAAGGGGAATATTTCAATATCTTATTAGATTGAAGAACGAGCAGGAAGTTAAATAAAGATAATACTTTCTTTAATTATTAGTTTCTGTCTAATCTTTATTTATGAGTGGGAGCAGGCAGGCAGTCATTTCTAGTCAAAACCAGCCTTATTACTCTTTGGCTGTCAAAGAACCTTTCCGGATTTTATTTATTCTTGGGTCATTAATAGCCGTTTTCGGCATCATGCTCTGGCCTTTGAACCACTGGGGTGTCATTGGATTTTATCCGAATATTGCTCATGCCCGGATCATGGTAGAAGGTTTTTTGGGGTGTTTTGTCATTGGTTTTTTGGGTACGGCCCTACCGAGGATTCTTGATGTAGAGCAGTTAACAGTCTTTGAAACGCCGATTTTTGCCCTTTTGATGATTTTTGTCGTGGCGCTCCATTTCCTGCAGAAAACGTTTTGGGGTGATATTCTTTTTGCGGTGACATTCAGTGGCTTCATGATGGCTTTACTTGTGCGGGCGATCCTGAGGAAGGATATTCCTCCTCCGGGGTTTATCTTGGTGCCTGCGGGATTAGGCTCCGGGGTAATAGGGGCATTCATTCTGGCAATCGGTCAGGTGAGTCCGCCCGAACCATTTTTATACCTTTTTGCACAGTTACTCCTTTACCAAGGTTTTTTGCTTTTGCCGGTGATGGGGATCGGGGCTTTTCTTCTGCCGCGGTTTTTTGGAGAGGTCAGTAAACATAACTTTCCTGAGTCAATGGCAGTTCCTCCCGGATGGATGGGCAAGGCCTTGGTGTCGGGTTTGGCCGGAGGCCTTGTGATCGTGAGTTTCGCCATTGAGGCCGGGGGGCAAATTGTCTGGGGCTGCCTTTTGAGGGGAGCCGTGGTTCTCGCTTATTTCCTGATGGAGATGAATTTACTCCAAAACTGGAAAGCCCGGGGGACTTTGGCACTGTCATTGCGCATAGCTTTAATTTGTTTTCCTGCGGGGTTATTTGCTGTGGCGAGTGCCCCGTTGCACCGCGTGGCGCTTTTACATGTATTTTTTATGGGAGGTTTTTGCCTGCTATGCTTTACCGTGGCTTCGCGAGTGGTGATGGGGCATTCAGGCCATTCCCACCTGCTCTCAGGCCGGCTCAAACCAATGATCTTTTTCTTGGTAATGCTGATCTTGGCCTTATTATGCCGGGTAAGTGCAGATTTTATCCCAGAGGTACGACTTTCGCATTATGATTATGCCGCTATTCTTTTATCAGGAGGGATATTGGTTTGGTTAATGGCATATTTGCCTTTGATGAAAATGGAGGAACCCAAATAGACGATTATGGAAATCACAGGACAAAATTCACTTTATGACCGGATCGGTGGCAAAGACGGCGTTATGCGTCTACTGAATGATTTTTACGGGCGGGTGAAGCTCGATCCCGTGCTCGGCCCGGTATTTGCCTCGCGAATTGAGAATTGGGAAGAACATTTGGAGAAGATTCACCGGTTCTGGAGCTTCCAAACCGGAGGACCGGATGTTTATGAGGGCGGTATGGGCCGACATGTTGGTTTACCCGTGGATACTCATCATTTTGACAAGTGGATCGATGAATGGACTATATCCTGCCGGAAGATTCTTGCACCTGAGGAAGCGGGTCAAATGGTCATGGTCGCCCTACGATTCAGGAAGATCCTCGAGCAAATGATCGAGATGAACCGACGGGCAATTTAAAGCCCCAGGATCACGGCGCTAATTTGCGCTGGGTAAATCTTGAGCAGGTGCTTGGATGGGAGAGGGCAGGTATTTTCGATAGAGATGGTATTCTCTATTGCAACTTTTATGGATTCAATGGTTTAATTTCTCCCGTGGATTACTTTTCATTCAAAAAAACGATTATTCCCCTTTTGAATCCGGCTATTTTAGCCGGAGTCGGACTTCTTTTTGCATTGTTATTCATTCTTATTAAACAGACGAGGTGGTTTGGTTTTATATTGGCGGTGCTTTCTCTGGGTTTCCTTTATATCAGCAGCACAGCCATTGGGGAAATGCCTTTCCTGCGTTATTTAGAATGGAAATATCCGAGAATTAATCTGGATCTGGCAACAGAAAGACAAAAGATCGAGGAATTTAATCCGGATTATATTGTCGTACTGGGCGGGGGAAACCGTGAGGCGCGGGCTACGGAGGCGGCACGGATTAAGAAATATTTTCCTGACTTGAAGATTATTACGACCGGTGGGGATAATGAATTCCCGCTTTCAGCTGCAGCCACATCAGAGAGCCTGATCAAGGAAAGGATGAAAATGGAGGATATGGAGATTATCAAGCTCCCGGGGAGGGATACTGAAAGTGAAGCTTTAGGGGTTTCCCGATATCTGAAGGAAAATAGAAAATCAAAAATCATCCTCGTCACCGGGGCTATCCACATGCCACGTGCGATTCTATTTTTTGAAGCAGCGGGCGTGAAATGTTTTCCGTCACCAGCAAGGCGCCAACACAGGGGATTCGGTTCATTGATTGCGGATAGTTTGATTCCGTCAATCTCCAGCTTGAAGGAAACACACTTGGCCATTAGGGAATTTGTCGGTTTCCTTTGGGCGAAATTTAAGGTGGGATACTTGGTGCCAGAACCAGAGAAAAACTAATCTCAGACGAGCTGTTTCTCCACCCCCCCTCGAGAAAGCTTGCTTAAACCCCTTGCAGCTCGTGGGCGATGATACTTAGGCAATAAATGGCCGCCGTCTCGCTACGCAGGACTTGGGGCCCGAGCGTAATCGGCTGGCACCCACTAGCCTTTGACAATGAGATTTCAGCGGGGGTAAAATCACCTTCCGGACCGATCAGGACGAGTACCTTATTGGGCTTTTTCCCCTTAGTATCCAGGGTGAAGTCCTCAAGGACTTTCTTAAAATGAACCGCATCCGGTTGTAACGAGGCGATCAAGAGAAGGTCGAATGTATGTTTCTGATTAAAAAACTCTTTCAGGGAAACCGGTGGTAAAACCTCGGGCAGCCAGTTAATCCCGCATTGTTTGGCCGCTTCAATGGTGATTTGGATCCATTTACCGATTTTCGATTCTGCTTTCTCGTCAGATACTTGGACGACAGTCCTTTGCGAGATGAGGGGGATAATTTGTTTCGCACCGATTTCCGTGGCCTTCTGGACGATTGAATCCATGCATTTACCCTTGGGAATCGCTTGAGCTAGTGTAATGGAATAGGGGAGTGCCGGTGTGGTGGATTGATGGATCATATCCAGGGAAGCCTCATTTTTAGTGACATCCTTGATCCTTGCTTTGACCTCCAGCCCTTTGCCGTCAAAAAGAACTACCGCATCCCCAGGACCTTGACGCATGACATGGGTACAGTGGTGGTACTCCTCGCCGGAGAGGTGTAAGTCGCGCAAATGGTTCTGGAGGTCGGCTACAAAAAAACGATTCATGAGGATTCCTTAGGAGAAAAAGCTTTTTGCTTTTTCAAAAAAGCCTTTTTCATTGGATGTAGGATAAGTGTCATCCCCGCTGAGTTTACTGAACTCTTCGAGTAATTGTTTTTGTTTGCTGGTGAGTTTGGAGGGGATTTGGACGTTGACTTTGACATTCTGGTCGCCGATCCCACGGCCTTGGACATTTTCAATTCCTTTTCCCTTCAAACGGAAAACTTTCCCGCTTTGGGCGCCTGAAGGGATTTTTAAAGACACTTCCCCACCGAGGGTCCGAACAGAGGTTTCCCCGCCAAGGGCAGCCAAGGTAAAAGGAATATTGATTTCACAATAAACATCGTCCCCATCACGGACAAAAAAGTCATGGTCTTTGATGTGAGTAACGATATATAAGTCCCCAGGCGATCCACCCCGGACTCCACTGTCACCCATTCCTGTGACTCGTAAGCGCATCCCGTTTTCGATACCCGCCGGGATTTTGACCTTTGTTTTGGAAGTTTTCTCCATGTGGCCGGAACCGGAGCATTTTGGGCAAGGTTTTTCGATAGTCTTTCCAGCACCACGACAGGACGGGCAAGTCTGGGAAATCGAGAAAAAGCCTTTGGAAACGGTGACTTGTCCGAGGCCTCTACAGGTCGAGCATGTTTTCATGCCAGAACCCTTTTCGGCGCCCGATCCTTCACAGGAATCACAAGCTTCGGAGCGGCGAATGGAGATTTCCTTCTCTACACCAAAGGCCGCTTCTTCAAAAGTAATTTCTAGGTCGTAACGCAAATCGTCACCGCGCTGGCTGGAGGAACGCCCACCGCCACGGCGGCTACCCCCCCCGAGGAACTCTTCAAAAATACTGCCGATGTCGCCACTGCCGAAAACCTGTGAGAAAATGTCAGAAGCATCGTGGAATCCACCGCCAAAACCCCCGCCGCCTTGAGAAAAAGCCGCATGTCCATAACGGTCGTAAGCCGCACGTTTTTGTTCGTCATTGAGGACTTCATAAGCCTCGCCGAGTTCCTTAAATTTATTTTCCGCTTCATTATCCCCTTGATTTTTATCGGGGTGATATTTGACGGCGAGTTTACGGTAAGCTTTCTTGAGCTCATCAGCGGAGGCAGTCTTACTGATTCCTAATACTTCATAATAATCACGTTTTTGTGCGGCCATAATTGCGGAAAGATAAGTTTATTAATTTACCCTTTTGAGGGGGATTTGGAGACAATAACGGAAGCGGGGCGGAGCAATTTGCCTTTGAGCATGTAGCCTTTGCGTTTCTCAAGGATCACGGTGTCCTCGGGATATTCATCCGAGTGCTCCTGTGAAATGGCATCATGGAAATTGTGGTCAAAGGGTTGGCCAAGGGCGGTAATTTCCTCGAGCCCGTCTTGTTTAAGGTTCTGCTTGAGCTGGCCGTAAACCATTTTGATCCCATCCTTGATGGCTTGGACATTGTCGGTTAGATCCATCGACTGGAGGGCGAGTTCGAAATTATCCAGCACAGGGAGCAAAGCTTCGAGGATGGATTCATTCGCGTACTTGAGCGCATCGATTTTTTCTTGGGCCAAACGTTTCCGCAGATTATCCATGTCGGCGATCAAACGGAGGTTCTTGTCCTGGAGTTCATCGGCGAGCGCAGATTTCCTGAGGAGATCTGCGATTTGCTCGGGGGTCAGGTCGATGGTGTCCGGGGTGCCCGTTTCGACTGGTTTATCGGCATCGGTGGGTATAACATCAGGTTTTTGTTCGGTATTTTCGGACATATGTGACTATCCCTTGTATTTCAATGCGATCAATGTGATATCGTCATATTGCTCCCCCGCACCGACAAAACGTTCCACCTGCTCTTGGATTTTTTCTAGGACGGTTTCGGCATTTTCGGACGTGGCCGCCTTTATGGCAGTTATCAGGTTGTCCTTGCCGAATTCTTGTCCTTCCAAATCGTGGGCTTCTGTGACGCCGTCAGTGTAGAGGATAATCAAATCTCCCGCGTGGAGATCGATTTGTTTTTCTTCGATTAAAGTATCAAAAACCTCACCGCTGTCAATGCCGAGGGCCATCCCTTGGCTAGAGAGGGATGAGACTTTCTGAGTGATGGCATTATAATAAAGGGGTGCCTCGTGGCCGGCCCGGGAGAAGGTGAAGGTCTTATTTTTACTGTCAATAACCGCGTATGCAGCACTGACAAACATGTCCTCTTTGATGTCGAAGAAGAGGCGTTGATTGACTTTCTTAAAAAGCTCGGCGGGTGAATCAGTCTCATGGGCTACAGAACGGATCACACTGCGGAACATGGACATGACCATGGCCCCGGGCACCCCTTTGCCCGACACGTCTGCGATCACGATCCCCCAGCGGTTATCATCGAGGCGGATGTAATCATAATAGTCCCCACCCACAGCCAAGGCCGTGTCATTGAGGCCGGATAATTCAAAACCATCGATCTCGGGAGCGGCCGAAGGGAGTAGGATAGTTTGAATATCACGGGCTACTTGCAGCTCACGGTCAAAACGTTGTTTTTCAGCTACAGCCATCGATACCGTGGCATTATGCAGGGCATAAGCGGCTTGATCGGCGATTGAGGAAAAAAGGTGCAGTTCACTGCCGTTAAAGGGAGTATCATCTTTTTTATTTACGACCGCCATGACCCCGAGAGTCTCGCCGGCATGGGTCAGGGGTACCGCCATCATCGTATCGATTGAAAGGGCGGTATTCAGCGATCTTTCGCCGAACTTCGGGATGCGGGGGTCATTTTTACCTGATTCAATCAAGATAGGGGCATTTGTCGCAGCCGCTTCCCCGATCACACTCAAGCCTAAGGGAATGGAAATACTTTTGATCAATTGGTCAAAATGTTTTGCAGCACTTACGACCTTGGGCATGATGAAATCTTCCGGGAGATAAGGGGGAGGGAAGGCCCCTTCGACATATTCGGCTTTTAATGTTTTAGTTTCCTGATCGATCAGGAAAATGGCGCAGCTTTTGGCTTCCGTGGTCTTGATCGAATACTTGACGACACAATCTAAGATGGTCTCGGCATTGATCTCTTCTTGGCTGGCTTTACCAAGGTTGTTCAGGAATTCGAGCAGGATTTCACGTTCCTTAATAAGTTGGGCTTGGGATTTTTTAAGGATGGCATTGGCTGTTTTGAGGGCACTTAACCGTATATAAAGAACGATGGTGGCAATAAAACAGGCAATGGCGATAATATCAGCGTATATATTCATGCGTAATGGACAACTGAGAGTGAAAGCAAACTTACTCTTTCGACAAGTCTTTTTTGAGCATATCCACGACATCCTTGAATTTAGCTTGATTTGCATCATCAGCTTTTATCAAGGTCTCATGCGCTTCAAGGGACTGTTTCATGGTTTCATTTTTGGTGATCGTCGTATTGGTCAGGGGTTGAAAGCTCATTCCGGGATAATCAATCATTTCCCCGGCCATCTGGAATAAACGGTCGATCCCGAGGTTTTTGAGGCTTTCGGTATTCCGTTCATTGGCCTGACGAATGGTGATTGAGCCGGTACCCCCGGCTTTCTTGATTGCATAACTCAATCCCGCCAATGTCCCGAGAAAGCTGCTATCCATCGCAGCGCAATCAGACATGTTGATTTCGAAATGGCAGCTGCCAGTTTTGAGTTTTTCGTTTACATAACCTTTAAGGAGAGGGGCGAGTTGGAAGGTCCCACGTGATTTAACCAAAAAAACAACTCGGTTTTGATCTTCTGCCACTTCAATGCTTGGTACTGTCGTGCTCACAATATGTTTCCATTAATGATAATCCAGACTGACTTTTTTCAGTCGGATATCTGTTTTGTTGAATTAACTGATAAATATACCTTTGATCCGGCTGGCTCGTCAAGCCATGTAATTTTTCTTAATTGGTAATACTTACGATTCGATTTCCGCTGTTTGCCACGCAGGCTTGTTCTGATACACCCATTGGTAATAATCTTTTCTTGTTAATTTCCCAGAGGCTTCTTCATCGATTAAGACTGTTGTTTTTTCATGCCATTGTAAAGCGGAGGCTGGAACCATGGCGGAAATCGGACCTTCCACCATTTTAGCGACGATCTCCGCCTTTCGCGTGCCGAATGCTAATAATACACAACTGCGACTATCCATGATCGTTCCGATTCCCATCGTAAGTACATGTAGTGGAACTTGTTCAGCGGAATCAAAAAAAGTTGAATTATCCTGAATGGTCCGCCTTGTCAATGTCTTTATCCTTGTTCGAGAGGAGAGTGAGGAACACGGTTCGTTAAACCCGATATGCCCGTCCCCGCCGATCCCGAGGAGCTGGATATCGATCCCGCCGCAAGCCCGGATTTTATCCTCATACTCCCGGCAATGTTCGGGAATGTTTTTCGCTAAACCGTTTGGGATATTCACTTGGAGCGGTTTGATATTGACGTGTTTAAAGAGGTACTCCCACATGAAAGAATGGTAGGATGCCGGATGATCTGGGGCGAGCCCGACGTATTCATCGAGGTTAAATGTCGTTACCCGCGAAAAGTCTAATCCTTCTCCCTGATGCATTTTGACCAAGTGCCTGTAAGTGTCCAGAGGGGTATTTCCTGTGGCGAGACCGAGAACACTTGTAGGTTTATGCCGGATTTGGCGGGCGATTAATTTTGCAGCGATGAGAGAGGCATCCCCTGCGGTAGGTTTGATAATGACTTCCATAAAAGTTAATTAAAATTGTTTTCTGAGGCGTTCGATCACCGATTGTTGGAAATTCTCGATTTTTTCCGAGATAAACTCGACTATGTCGAGGGAGTCATTCTCGATTAAAGAGGATAGATCCATCGCGAACTCCACCTCCGAGGCCGTATCGGCATGATGACTTTCCAGATAAGTGGCATTAGCCCGTTTGCGTCCGAGGGTGGCCAGGTCGTAACGTTTCCCGCCGGCTATTTGAGAGTCGAAAACCCCCATCATGGCATTCATCAAGTGATCGAATCCACTGACATTGAGTAGGACTTTTTCCTTATCGTCGAGCCAATCGATATTGCGCCAGACTTCACAACCGTAGAGCTTTTCCGGGCGTTGCTCCCGGGGCAATTTGCGCAGGGCCGAGATGACGGGGATCACCACGCCGAGGTGGGTGTCATGTTTGTCGGCGAGGTTATGGGTATAGATCACTCCGGGAGTGGAGGCGCAAATCAAGCGGGATATGTCATCCACGAGATCGGTATTCAGGCGACCTTTGATTTCCGGGCTGGGGTAGTCCAGCTGCACAATGGCACTGTACTCTCCCATGATCGCCGCGCGGCGTTGCTCTTCCTTGCGGATAAAGCGGATATCATCATTGGTGTAATTTGCGTAGCGCTCAGAGCGGGAGGAACCGCTCCCGTCGGTCACGGTCACTCCGGTGAACCATTTTTCCGTCTGATGAAAACACTCTTTGATCCCGTGGAAACACATGAATTCCAGATCATCCTGGTGGGCTCCAATGCCCATGTGTGTGGTACGGGAAAAGGCTTTGTCTTCCGGCGTATTGTCCGGAATAAAAATCTCGGCAGTGTTTTTATAGAATTTCATAATCTTTACATTTTTGGTTCGAGGCCCTATTCCCACGGCCCCGCTTATGGCGCTTTAGTTTAAATTCGGCAAACTCGCCGCGGCGACGGCTTGGCCGACCCGGCGGCTTTTTTCGTCGGGTACCAGTAAATGAATCTTTCCATCTAATCCCGTGAACTCCGCCGCCAGCACCTCTTTAGCCTTGCTGATCATGATATCCCCGCCGGTCCCCGTCGTGACGCGTCCGAGGATCAGGACATGGCGATAATCGTAAAACTCCGTATACAGTGCGAGGGTGTACCCGAGGCAAATGCCTATAGCCTCGTAAATATTGGCGCAATTTGCGTCACCCATTTTCATGATTTCTTGGACTTGCTTCAGTCGTTCGGGCACTGAACGGGATTCGTCCAGAGCTACCCCGGCGAGCTTGGCCAAACGTATGACCCCTTGCTGCGAAAAATATTGTACGCCACAACCGATGTCTCCGCTCCATTCATCAGGAGCGGCATTCAGGCTCAGGTCCACCGGCACAAAGGCTAATTCATTTAGCCAGCCTGTCAGCAGACCTTCCGCATTCAGGTAACCCGCTGCGAGACTCGATCCCATCGCGATGCCGAGCATGGCATTCTCCCCGAGACTGAGTGAACCCGCCAGTGCGGTCACGTCCCCGTCATTAGCGACTTCGACGGGTACACCCCATTCTCGGGCCAGTTGCCCGAAAATTCCCGCGACCTTTTGGGCGAAAACATCATCTGGTACTGCCCGGAAAAGGGAGGCGGCCCGGATCCGGTTATTGATAATGACACCGGCGGAACTCCCCCCGATGGCATCCACACGGGGCATTTTCCCAGCCGCTTCCTTCAAGCCTTTGGTGATATGCTCATAATGGAAATCGGGGTTGGGTTCATCCTTGGGATTCCAGGGGAATTCATCAGCCCAGACAGATACGCCATCGATCACGGCGGAGACTTTATAATCGCTGGCCCCGAGGTCGAATCCGATCCGGCATCCTTTTAGGTGCCCGCCCAGGGGTGAGGATTCGGTTTTTTCGGGCGGGACAGATTCAGGCGCACAATGGACTACCTCAAAAGTGTGCTCGTAAATTTTACCCATAAAATGGTAATCAAATGCACGGGCTCCTGTGGGTGAGTAAATTGTTTTGATCTCACGGGCGAGTTCTTCCGGTCCACCGATAATGACTTTCCAGCCTCCACGCGCCCAGAGCAGGAATTTGATAATGCGCTCCACGAGGCGAATGGTGTCCGGCCACAGGGCCGAGTCTGGAGGAGCGATTTGCATCTCATAACGGCTGACCAGTCCAGCTTCCCGTTCCAAACCGATAACGAGTTTCTGGTGACTGGGGAATTTGCCCACAGCTGCGCGGTAGTTTTTGATTCCCGTGATCATCGGGCGGAAATCAGGATCGATTGACGGGAGTATCCCCGGAGCGGCATCCAATAATAGGCTTTCAGACATAATCAGGAATAATTCATAAGCATCTACGGCTCCAAGTGCAAAGTTTTTTGGAACTTTCTGGATAGACGGCAGAGGTGATGATTTCTGGTGATAGTATGATTATACGTGTTAAAAAATAGGAAAATATTGACTTAATAATCTGATTTATTAAATTAATTCTATGAAAATCACTGTTGAATTTCTTGAATCTGAAATAGCTGAAATTTGTAAATTTACGGGTGAACGTAAAAAAGGACCCGCAATCCGTAAACTGGTGAATGATGCCCTGATGGTAAAAAGGCGGGAGCAAATTGCGGGAAAATTCATTTCCGGTGAGTGGGGTGTGGAGTTAAAGGGATTTGAAGAATCCCGGGCCATTGACCGTCTGCGTGAGTCCAAGCACGGAGAAAATCCGTAGGACAGAGGATATGGCAAATTTAATTGATACAAGCGTGTGGATCGATTTCACTCGGTCGAAATCATCCCGAGTCCTTAAAAACTTTATTGCCCCGTATATTTTGGACACTAATGCATTTTTGTCTGAACCCGTTATTTTCGAGGTGATGAGACATGCGAGTGCCGCAGAGTTTAAACCCCTTGAGGCAATGACGGCGACCTTTCCGGTTTTATCGACCCCTTCTGATCTGTGGAAAAGGGCGACCTCGCTGGGGCGTACACTCAGGGACAAGGGTTATGTGGTGGGCTCCATTGATTTAGTCATTGCGGCATTGGCTTCTTACCATGGGGCACAGATCATTACCTTTGACCAGGATTTTCAGAAAATCGCCCTGTGTGAGAAGACCGTGAAAGTAAATTTATTAAAGCGGCCAAGTTGACTTCTTTTGGCTTAAAAAATAATCTGAAAAATAGATTATCGGGAACTTTCTGGATAGTCCGGGGGTCTTCATCTAGCATAAAAACAATGAGTTTTGATTTAAAACAAAGGAACATGATGAATAGAACAAAAGTTTTAGCGTTTACGGGGGTGTTACTTGCGCAATTTGCTGCGCTGGCTGTCGCCGAGAATACATCACTGACGATTTATAATCAGGATTTTGCCGTAGTCCGGGATAAAGCTGTCCTCGACCTCAAAGAAGGGGATAATATCATTGGATTCAACGAGATCGCAGCCACCCTCGAACCCCAGTCGGTGATCCTCCGTGATCCGAAGGGTGAGGCCAAGCTCCAGATTCTCGACCAGAGTTTCCGTAATGATCCGGTGACCCAACAATATCTCCTTTCGCTTTTTGAAGGTAAGACCATCCAGTTCCAAGCCATCCGTCCCGACGGTAAAATCGAGTTGATTGATGGGAAAGTCATTCGCAGCGGGTACATGGCTCCGCAGAGACCGGATCGTTACGGGAATTACCGACAGCCTAATGGTTTTGGTGCTGGTGAACCCGTGATCGAGGTCGCGGGGAAATTACAGTTTCAATTGCCCGGAATGCCCCTTTTTCCGTCATTAGGCGATGATACTATCCTTAAACCGACATTGAACTGGACATTACGTTCCAGTAAGGCCGGAAAGATTGAAGCCGAGATCGGGTATCTCGCCACGGGGCTTTCGTGGCAGGCGGATTACAATGTCGTCTCTCCTGAGACAGGGGACCAGTGCGACATCATCGGATGGGTCACTTTCCAGAACCAGTCTGGGAAAACTTTCCGCGATACGAAGGTTAACCTCATGGCGGGTGATGTCAGTCGGGTACAGGAAAATAGGAATAATGATATGGGGGGAAGGGAAATGAAGCTCGGAACAATGTCGGCACCAACTGACGGCAATGTCACTCAGAAAGATTTTGACGATTTTAAACTCTACACACTCCCTCGCCCGGTCACGCTGCGGAATCAGGAAATGAAACAAGTCGAGTTTGTGAAAGCCACCAATGTCAAAGCTCCCCGATTTTACGTTTATGACGGGGTCCTACCCGAATACGGCTCCTCTGCGTGGTGGCTCCATAACGGGTTATCGACAGAACCGAGTTACGGCATACCCACCAATAAAAAGGTATGGATTTTCCGTGAATTTGAAAATAAGGAGGACAATGGACTCGGGATTCCTCTGCCCAAGGGCAAATTGCGCTTCTACCGCCGCGACACGGACGGTTCCCTCCAATTCATCGGGGAAGATATCATTGATCACACTCCGAAAAATGAAAAGGTGCGGGTTTATCTGGGTAACGCCTTTGATCTCGTAGGGGAACGCAAACAAACAAATTTCACCGTGGACTCCGGACGTAAAACCATGACCGAGACTTTCGAGATCACACTCAAGAACCGGAAAAAGGAGGCAGTGGAATTCCGCGTGGTCGAACACCTTTACCGTTGGAATAACTGGGAAATTAAAGACCCCTCCGATAAATTCGAGAAAACCGATGCCCGCACGATTGAGTTCAAGATCTCCGTCCCCGCCGACGGCGAAAAGAAGGTTGCTTACACCGTTGTTTATACGTGGTGAGTAGGGCAGGGTGACTGGAAAGGGGACAGATAAACGAGCGGGGAAGTGAGCATCTTGCCGCTTGATTGATTCGGAAAATGGTAATGTGGCTGGGAGCACGCTTTTGCATCGGGTGAGCAATTTGCTCCGCACAGCCCCGGAGCAGGAATATCCTTTTCATCCCCCCCCCCGACAATTCCCTGATTACATGCCACAAACTGACTCGCCAACAAACGCTCCTCCAGACCACCGATATGAACCAAATAATCTCAAATCTCAGCCTGACCCCGATTCCATGACCCCGATTCCCTGACCCCGATTCCTCCCCGATTCCCAGACACTGTGGTTATGCCCAAGACGAGACTTGACACGTTTAAATGCAGTGATACATTAAATCTATCATGAAAACCGCTACCGTTGCTGATCTCAGAAATAACTTTCGGCGTGTCTCTGCTTGGATAGAGCATGGAGAAACGGTGAAAATCCTCAAACGCGGCCGTGCTTTTGCTCAACTTACAGCCATCCCTGTGGCGGAGACTGGCGGCACCCTTGTGAAGCCCGATATCATGGCCCAACTCAAGGAAGTGTGGGGTGAGCGCATATTGTCGATGGAGGAGGTCAAAGCGATGCGAGATGACGAATTGGCGGACGATTTAGGATGATTGCCTATCCTGACACCTCGTTTTTGTGCGCCATGTATCGGCAACAGTACAACTCAGGATGCGCCGCCAGCCATTTTGCCCAAATGCCGGAGCCTTTGCACTTGGCCTCCCCTTTATTGTTCGAGTTTCGGCAGGCTACACGTTGGCAGGTATTTCTCCACGCGAACAACCCAACTAAAGGATTTGATCGGACCACCGCGGTCGCCGCCATGGGGAAACTCCAAATCAATATTTCGACTGGTGCGGTAGTGATCGTTCCAGTGGACTGGGCAGACGTTGTCAGCATTGGCGAGCGTCTTTCCGCCCAATACACATGGACCGAGGGGTATCGCGGCTTTGATGTGCTTCATGTAGCGACCGCTCTGCATCTGGGGGCGAGGGAGTTTCTGACTTTTGACGCCAAACAAAAGAAACTCGCAGAGGCCGAGGGACTGGTGGTGCCGCTGTGAGGATGATTTTTCATTGCCTACGATTGGTCTGTCTAATCGTGCTGGGATTGGCATGGACTACGACGCTGAGTTTTGCGGCGGTGGATGTCCAGAGTCCTGCGATTTGCGGCGTCAGTATAGGGTATGACCAGGCATATGCCTCACACAATGGCTACGATGCAGCCCCATTACGTGCCTGGGAGGATGAGAACCAATCTGCATTAGCAGACACGAGAGCTTCTTTCGGCTTGGGGCCCGGATTTATTGCCGCAAAGGGGGGATTTATGAATCCCAATGCGATTCGTTTTTCCCAAGATTCAATCAAGACAGGTTTCAAAGATGCGTCACTTGGAGGGATTGATGAT
>JAWXBN010000033.1 GCA_034440155.1 Verrucomicrobiota bacterium
GAACATAATCATTGTACTACTCGTATTACTCCTTCTCTTCGGTGGCGGCGGCTTTTATTTAGGCGGCCCAGCTATCGGAGGTGGACTCGTCGGTCTGCTCCTGTTGATCGCTTTAATCGCCTATTTTATGGGTGGTTTCCGTTCGAATCGCTAAGCAACCGATAAACCGCGCAAATTGCTCTGAGGGACCCCGAGCTCCCGCTCATCCGGATCGAGGTCCCCCAAGCTTTGCGCAATCACAAAGCAATTTGCCCGTCAACTGGATGGACCCGAGCTTCCGCTCGTCCATATCGAGGAAGGCTCAAGCCTTTCTGGAATCTCCACGCAATTTGTTTCCGCTGTAGGGCGAGCTTCCGCTCGCTGTGACTCCGTACATATCTGGAACTATTTACCTGACCTTTCCCGATTTGGCATGGGAACACATGAGGCCCCTCAGTCAAAATAATCTGTGGCAGTCGGTGCAATCTGTGGATAAAACCTCCCAACTCCATCAGGCTAAATCCTCAGGAACTTTTTTCTCTCATTTTGGGATTCTTCTCTGAACTCTGAAATGACTCTCTGCGTGTAGGGCAAGCGGCCCTGCTTGCCACGGGCCAGAGTTTCATGGTGACATCAGAAGACAGACAGCAACGGGGCTCTGCGGCCTTCCCAGACTTCGCGAGAAACCCCGCCCCGCCGTTTTTGAGCAAATTGCCCCGATGGCGTTCAAGGCAGGTGAAGGGTTCCTTCGGGTGTTGGATACGCTCGCCCGCCCGATCTGTGGCTACCCTCACACCCTACTATCAGCGACTTTTTCGTATCGCTACGAACCAATCTGAACTGATGGCCGACCTCTGTGCCAAACTTACGGTATCCGACATTCGGCAAGTGAGGGCCGCTTGCCCTCCACAAAATCAGGGAACACGGGCAATATTCCTTTGAGCGTTTGCGCAAAATCACTCTTTAGTTTTTTGTCGTCTTTACGGGGGGAACTTTTCTTTTGTCCGGGGCAAATTGTTTACGGACATAATAAAGGCCGTCGGCATAACGGGCCTCGTGTTTGCCTAGGACATGGCTAAAAAGGTGGATCATCCCCTGGTTGGTCGCGAGCATGGAGGCGGTAAAACCTTTGATGCCATTTTCCAAAGCAATTTGTTTCAGCTTTTCGAGCAAGAATGTACCGATGCCTTTTTTCTGGTAGGGATCATCGATGGTGACAGCGACCTCCGCAAATTGCGTCGTAGGGTTTTTAAAATAACGTCCAACGGCGATGAATCTCTCCTCCCCGTTGATTTTACGAAAGGCCACGAGGGCCATGTCATTAACATAATCCACCGATACAAATTTTTTGAGGAGTTCGGTAGGAATTTGTTTGAGGTGGGTGAAATACCGCTGGTAAATCGTTTCTACGGAGTGCGACGCAAAAAGCGCACTTAACCGGCCGTCGTCATCGGGGCGGATCGGGCGGACATAAGCCTTTAGCCGGCCCGGGAAAGTCGCGCTGGATTCATATTGTGCAGGGTATTGCCCCGGCTGTAGGCTCTCCGTCATATCGATTTAATACGAGATAACCCCATTTAGGTGGATGCGCTAGAGGTATTTTTCCACTCTGTCCCACCATCAAAGGCTGCTCTACTTTTCTTTGATCAGGGGTACGGCCCGCAGGTCGAGGGTATAAGGAGCCCGTTTATGGCTGTGAAAAGCTTGTGGCTCCGAGATTTGGTCATTTTTCTCGGGGCAAATGCTTAACCTTTCGGCGACGCGTTCACGAGCCTCGCGTTCATCACGAGGTAATCCGTCGTAAGAACTGGCTTTAGGTTTCCAATTCAAATAATCAAAAGCATGGACGATCTTGCCCGTGTGGCGGTCGATGAGCTCAAAGGTGAGGGGGGAATGAGCCTTGACCTGGGGCTGGAGTGAGTGGGTCAGGTCAAAGAGCCTGTATCGGATGGAACAAACCGCTTCGTGTTCCCCTTGCATCACCAGAGGGGCACGATAACCATTCACCGAAAGGACCGGGAACTCAAAAGCTTTCTCCGCTTTGATGAATACCTCTAAACGATCGGTCGAACTGTCCACACACCGGGCCACAGTCCCGGCGGCGGTGGGTTGCTCACCCAGCACGGGCCACGACTCCACCGCCTGTCGCAAAATGAACTCCGCACCGGGAATACTGAATTTCTCAATGACCGGATAACGGAAGTCGATGATACCGTCAAAAAGGTCTTCCCTCATGTCGAAGCCAAATTCATTTATGTATGCGATGACCGAGCGCAAATTGCGTTTAAGGAAATAGGGCATGGCGAATTCATCATGGAGCCTGTGCTCGAAATCAACGAGGGCCCCCTCATACGGGCTCTGGATAAAACAAGCCGCCAGCACACGCAAGAGTAAGTGCGGCGCGAGGAAGAGCTCCCGTGTGGGCATCATCTCAAATGCGCGGAATTCGATCAAGCCCAGCTGGCCATTTGGCAGGTATGAATTATAAAATTTATCCACGCTGATCTCGGCCCGGTGCGTATTACCATTCCAGTCGAGGAGCAAATTGCGCAGGATCATGTCGATTTTTTCCGGGGAAGCCGGGGCCGGCATGGCTTCGATCGCGCGCAGGGAAATCTCCAGCTCATAGAGCAGGTCGTAAAAACTCTCATCCACACGTGGGGCCTGGCAGGAAGGCCCGAGAAAGAGCCCTGTAAAAATAAATGATAGAGCCGGGTGATTCTGGAAAAATCGCAGGAAACTCGGGAGCAACCGGGGACATTTCAAAAAAGGATTCTCCTCCAAGGATGGGCCCCCGAGGATAATATGTGAACCCCCGCCCGTGGCGACTTTGCGCCCGCTGAATTGGTATTTGTACGGACGTAGGCCCGCTTGCTCAGCGCAATGGAAAAGCAATTTGCTGAAACGCTCCTGTTCATCCCAGTTTTTTGTCGGGGGGAGATTAATCTCTAGGACCCCGGGATCGGGAATCACCGTGAGTTTCTCGATCTCGTCTGAGGAGGGAGGGGGATAACCCTCCAGAATAAACGGCGGGCACTTCAGAGCGGTGACGGTTTCATTCAGGGACTTCGTCAAGGAAAGGAATGCCGCTTGGCTTTTGACGGGAGGCAAAAAGATGCATAAGTCGCCCTCGTCATTATACTGGACGGTGAGGGCTGTCAGGATGGTGTCCTGGGGTAATTTGCTCAAGGGCAGGCGCAGGCCAATCGGGCTCTCACCCGGGACGAGTGTGATCTCGTCTGAGAGATCGAAAGTCCATTTTTCTGAACGCCATTTTCCGGCCTCAAAATCCAAGGGCAACACATATCCCTTTGGTGTACACATCGTCCTCCACTTGTCGGAGTCCGGTGCATGAGCAAAGTCCGGTACGACAAATGATTCCTTGCCCCGGTGGAATACTGGCAGGGGTACGGTCTCGCCTTTGCTTGCGGCAAAACGCATTTGTCCCTCGACATCTTCAAAGGCGGGTTGCGCCATTTCCTTCGCCAGTCCGAGGTGCTGCGCAAGTTGCTCAGCTAATAAGACTAAAAGGGCGGGGTCAGCGGTTTGTTTTGTTTTGGATTGGTCAAATTTAAAACGGCTGAGGCCATTCCATAACGGTTGCCCATTTTTAAAATAATAAATGCCCAAGCACCAGCGCGGCAGGGCTTCCCCCGGATAATGTTTACCGATAGTCTGCATGACCAGCGCACCCGGGTAGGATTTCTCCGCGAAGCACCGCACGAGTGAACGGCCCAGTTTTATTTTTTCAGGACCTAGGGCTGCCGTATTCCATTCGGCGGCCTCCGTATTCTCCGGGACAAAAGTCGGTTCACCCCCTTGAGTGAGGATCACCCCGTTTTTCTTAAAAACCTCATCCGCAGCGCGGCCTAATGAATTAATATGTTCGATCATAGTCATGATATTTTTTGCACTTTTACATCGATTTCCAAGCCCGAAAAAAGGCCCGGGTCGCCTACATAAGATCCACTGACGGGAAGCGTTTGATAGGCCTCCCGCGATACAGCCACACGGATATGGTAATCATCGGCGAGCCTCCCGCATGTCGGGTCAAAACCTTTCCAGCCGGCCCCCGGCAGGTACACCTCCGCCCAGGCATGGGTCGCCCCCGCCGCGGCTTGCTGGCTGACATCATCATTCCCGCACAGGTAACCACTGACGAAACGCGCCGCCAAACCCATCGTCCGGGCCGCCTCCATGATCAAGAGCGCAAAATCCCGGCAGGACCCGCTGCGGATGCGCAGGGTCTCGGAGGGAGATTGCACCCCAGGGGTTTCACGTCGGGCATAAGAAAAATACATGGGCACCGAGCTATTGAGCGCCGTCAGGAAATTCATCGTCGAGGCTTGGCCATTCATGTCGAGGAAAGGGGATATCCAGGCACGGACATCGGCCGCGTCGGTGAGGGAGAATGGCAGGAGAAAAGGGCTGATATCGAGTTTCTCCTCATCGGTATATTGCATGGGCAGGTTTACCGCATGCCTATCGAGGACGAAATTAAACGGGTTCGTATTAAACTGCTCGACGACGACCTCGCTTTCGATAACTAATTCATCCAAAGGTTTTTCAAATGTCAGCAGTGCCACACAATTATTAAACACATCCTGGACCCAACGGATCTGGTAGGCGGGTGAAATGTCCAGGCGCGAGGATTTGATTTTGAGGTCATGGCCTTCGATCGGGCGGATGAAACAACGGTGGATACCAAATGTCACCGGTTGCAGGTAGGTATATCGTGTTCTGTGATAGACGTCTAAGATCATAATTTAACCCATCCGTTCATTATCGGACAGGGAGGGTTCTTCCCTGACGACTTTGACTGTGACTTTGAGTGTTTGACTACTGGAACCTTTAAAGACACCTTTCATCGGCGGGACATCCCCGTAATCGCGTCCGCTACCGATGACGATATGGCGTTCGCCCTGGATCATATTATTTGTCGGGTCAATGCCGACCCAGTGTCCGTTCGGGGCATAGACCTCGACCCAGCCGTGGCTCGCGGTCGCCCCGACGAGATCCTCTTGATCAGGAGCATGAACCGCGCCATCCATCAGGGAATCTGTCTCGATATATCCGCTCACATAACGGGCGGGTATGCGCGCACAACGCAAGACAGAGATCATAAAGTGGGCGAAATCCTGGCAGACACCCTCTTTACGGGACAGGAAATCACGCACGGTCGTATGCGCATCCGTCGCCCCGGGCGTGTATTTAAATGTCTGATAAATGTATTCATTAAGATTTTTGACCGAGGGTCCAAAGGGGGATGTCGAGTCCACAAAACGTTTCGCAATCGCAAAAGTCTCATCGGTGAACTGGATATACCGGGACGTACCGAGGAAATCGTGGAGTGTCCTTTGATTCTGGCGCTGCAAATAATGCGACTCATTAACGGTGAGGACCAGCCCGGTCAAGGGGTCGGAATAAGGCAGGGTCTCCACATCACAGCAAGAACTCACGATCAGGTGGTTATGCCGGAAAGGCACGGAAACCACCTCGACATAATTCTCGAAATAATCGGTGTAACTGTCCACCGGGACAAAGGGTTTGATTTGCGTGAGGAAACGCGACACCTTTTGGTGGCGAGAATCCCGCGGGCGCAAACGCATCTCGCTAAAAGATTCCGAGGCCGGCTCGGAGTAACTGTATTCAGTGGTATGTTGGATGTGGAAAAACATTTTATTGGATCACGTTAAAAGCCTGGTGGTGCAGGTAATAATCCGCGATGACGACAGCCAGGTTTGTTGTGTCATTAGAGAGTTCATCGATGAATTTCACGATGGATAAGGGTTTATTGCCGATTTCACCGGAGAAAAAGATATCCAAGTCGGCAAAGTCCACCTTGCTTTTGAGTTTCTGGCAGACTTTCAATGGGGTATTGATTTCGTCATGCCGATTTTTGCCGAAAACACTCTCCAGTCCAAATTCAACATGGTGCAGGCAAAAAAGCACGGACCGGGGGACATCCGCATCCTGCAAGAGTAAACGGGACGCCCGTTGGACAGTGGGTCGGGTCTGGTATAAACTGCGGTAGGCATAAAGACTCGAGAGCATCCGCAAAAGGGCTTCTAATCCGGAATCCGATTTTGACTCTTCACTGCCCCGTTTTGCCAGGATTTGACGCATCAGCAGGAGGGTTGTTTTTGCGCGTTCGATATAAATGCCCATTTGCAAAAAGTGCCAGGCATCATTATGCAGCATGGTCTTTGTTGCGCAACCCGTGAGCGCGTCAAATTGATTGAGGATTTTATCCTGGAGCTCCTGGGTACGGAGCATGTCCAAGGTCGCGACCTGGTTTCCCCAGACCTGGGCCTCGTCCATCATCTGGTAAAGGTCCTGGACGATCGCCCACAGCTCGGGCGTGACGGCCTCCCGGGTGCTTAATGCGTTATCGCGCACGTACTGTACGCAATTTGCTACGGAGGAAGCATTTGAGCCGTCCAAAAGCGTATAATGAGACAAGACATTCCGGCGGATGAATTTCTGTTTCTTGAAAAAATTCGTCGGGTGGCCGGTAGCAGTGGCCATGGCCTCCCATAATGGGGCCCATTCCTGGGGATTCCGCCGGGCCTGCTCATCCGACTGGACATCGAGGATCACGCGTAGGATGCGGGTGATATTTTCCGCGCGCTCCATGTAACGACCGATCCAATAAAGATTCTCCGCGATCCGGCTACCCAGACGCATACGGCGTTGAGGAATCGAGAAGGATAAGGGTAACTCCTCGGCGGCTTTATCTTCACCCCTGAGCACCCAAGTGTCCTTGATCCCACCACCTAGACCCGTGGAGATGATATTTGAACCTGCGTCGATGGCGTAACGGGTCAAGGCACAGATCGGTTGCTGGCGGTACGTGCGCCCGCCAAAAGCAAAAATCCTCATGCCGCAGTGGCGTTCATCCAGGCTCTGTCCAGTGATCGCGGGTAATTTACTATTTGCACACCTTTGCTCGGCGACAAAATCCTGTGGCCGCGACAGGATCATGTCCTTGACCCGCGCTATTTGCTCGGGGGAAAATGTCGAGCAGTCCCATTTATTTAAATCGTCATCGCACTCGACAGCCCTGAAAATCATGTATTGGTCGATATCCGAAAGGATCGTATCACACTGGTCATGGTCAGCGAGCCAGTACCTTTTCACCGAGGGAATGAGCAAGGTCTCCCCGAGGTAGAATTTCGCCATCTGGGGCAGGAATGCCATCAGCGCGCGGTTATCCCCGATGCCTGTGCCAGCGGCATTCACGATCGACACGGTGCCTTTGCGCACACAGGTCATGAGCCCCGGCACACCGGCCATACTTTCCTGACGGAATGAAACCGGATCCAGTAGGCAATCATCCATCCGGCAATAAATCACGTCGATAGGCTCTAGGCCGCTGATGGTTTTAAAGTACACGCGGTTATTCAGCACGATCAAGTCCCCGCCCCGGACCAGGGGGATACCCATCTGCCGGGCGAGGAATGTATTTTCAAAATGAGTCTGGTCATAGACACCAGCCGAGATCATCACCACACGGGGTTCACCCAGGCTGCTCACAGCAAACGAGCGGACATGCTCGAGGAGCTCGGTCGGGAAAGAGTTTAACGAGCTGATATCGGCCAGGTCCATCAGGTCTGAGCAGGTCTGGCGCAGGACATTGCGGACTTGCATGGCGTAGCTCATCCCGGTGGGGTTCGAGACCGAGTCTTCGATGACGACCCATTGGCCTTGGGGATTCCGGGCGAAATCGATGCCTGCGATGTGTACATATATATCGCGCGGCACACGCACGCCCACGGCCGTCCTCTGGTAACGGGGATCGTCATAGATAATCTGGAAGGGCACGATGCCTGATTTTAAAATCTCTTGGGAATCGTAGATGTCGCGGAAAAATGCATTCCAGATATCGATCCTCTGGGTCGCCACTTTCTGGAGGAATAACCATTCTTTCGAGTCGATCACCCGGGGAAAGGGATCAAAGGGCACCACATGGTCGGGATCATTTTTGTCGGTATAAAGTAATGAGGTGACCCCGAGCTCTTCCATCAGCCGCTGGCCCTGAGATTTCACTCGTGCGGCGTACCCGGCCTGTAATTGCAAAGCCCCGTATGTCTGATCATAGACTCCCCGCGCCACACCCATGGACAAGGCGATCTCTTCGAGCTCGGTGCCCTTACGGTTACGAGCGGATTGCAGCACGGGTTTGGTCATGGGGAATACTTCGCTCATAGTCAGGGAAAAGATGATCTTCACCAGAAAACGCCCGGCTGACAAGCTCGCGCGTGATCTTTATTGTTGGCTCTGGGTTAACTGCACGGTCACATTCCCGTGACGGGAATCGGGGACAAAACGGGGGTGGCTATAAGTGATATAACTCTCGTATAATCCGGCCCCGACTTCATTTAAGGAGGATTGTATCCCGTCGACGACTTGGTGCAGGCCTTTGGCAAAAATGTCATCGACCTCACTAAAGCTCAGCTCCGCCATGAGGCGCCCACTGACTTTCTCGGGCCGGTTCAGAAAGCCCCACTCACCCGCCCCGGATAGGCGGCGCAAAGCCCAGTCCACCCGTCGCACACAATGCAGCACGGATCGCGGGAAACTATTCGACAGCAGCAAGAGCTCCGCGACACGTTGGGCGACGACCTCCGCTTTGTAGCGGCGTTGGTACGCTTGGGAAGCACTGCGGTTCCGCAAAATCGCATTCCACTGCACGATCATCCGACCGGCATCCTTATTCTTTTGAGTCAGTAGGTGGAATTTATCATCAATCACACGCGATGTTTTGTCCGCACGCTCGATGTAGCGCCCGATCTGGATGAATTCCCAGCCGTCCCCGTGGTCGATGGTCGAGTCAGTCACCCCGCGGAATCCATTAGAGAACCGGACAATCTCCCGGAAAAAGCCGTAGGGATTCCGCTCAAAGAGTTGGCGGGATTGTTTCGAAATGAGCCAGAGATAAAAGCGATTCATCTCCTCCCACATTTCCTCAGAGATTTGCTCACGCACCGTACGGGTGTTTTCGCGGGCGGCGGCGACACAACTCACGATGGAGTTCGCATTTTCCCGTGAGAAAACCAGGAACTCAGTCACCCCTGTTTGGTCCGAGTCATATTGCAGTTTTTTGAAATTCGCCTTTTCCCCGAGGCACTCGACGAGCGGCAGCCAGTCCAAGCTAATGGGCTGGGATTGTGCCGGGGGAATGTCCAGCATGAGCTGGGTATTGACCTCGACGAACCGGGCGATCTCCTCGGTCCGCTCGACATAACGACTCATCCAGAATAAACATTCGGCGACGCGACTGAGCATATTATTGGTCTCCTTCCAGTACCCAGGTATCCTTGCTTCCGCCCCCTTGGGAGGAATTCACCACGAGCGAACCTTTTTTCAGGGCGACTCGGGTCAGGCCCCCGGGGATAATCGTGACTTTCTCTCCATAAAGGATGTACGGGCGCAGGTCGATATGACGGCCTTCGAATTCCCCGTCACAATAACAACCCAGACGAGAGAGAGAAATGGTGGGTTGGGCAATGTAATTTCGGGGGTTACCCTTGATCAGGCGGCGGAATTTCTCGATCTCAGCCTTCGTCGAGTGCGGACCGACGAGCATGCCGTATCCTCCGCTTTCATTGGCGGCTTTGACCACCAGCTTTGGCAGGTTTTCCATGATATATTTCATGTCCTTTTCTTCACTGGCAAGGAATGTCTCCACATTCGGCAGGATCGGATCTTGGTTCAGGTAATATTTGATCATCTTTGGCACGAAATAATAAATGACCTTGTCGTCGGCGATACCCGTGCCGATGGAGTTTGCCAGGCTGACATTACCCGCCCGGTAAGCCCCGACGAGTCCGGGGACCCCGAGCATGGAGTCTTTGCGGAAGACTTTCGGGTCGAGGAAATCATCATCCACCCGGCGATAAATGACATCCACATGTTGGAGCCCTTTGGTCGTGCGCATATACACGTGGTCATCCTGGACGGTCAAGTCCCGCCCTTCGACGATCTCGATGCCCATCTGCCGGGCGAGGAAAGAATGCTCGAAATACGCACTATTATAAATGCCCGGGGTCAGGACCACCATATTGGGGTCAGGCCTCTGGTGTGGCGAGATGTACTGGAGTAATTTCAGCAGCTCCTGTGGGTAACTCTCCACCGGGCGTACCGAATAATGCTCGAAAAGTGCCGGGAAAATATTTTTCAGCGTATTTCGGTTCTCAAGCAGGTAAGACACCCCGCTGGGCGTGCGCCCGTTGTCCTCGAGGACGAGGTATTCCCCGTTATTGTCCCGGATCAAGTCCGTGCCGCAGATATGGATATAAATATTACGCGGGACATTAAATCCCATGAATTCCGGCCGGAAATGTTTCGCTTCCCGGATGTAATACTCCGGGATGACCTTGTCCTTAATGATTTTTTGGCCGTGATAAATATCGTGAAGAAAGAGGTTTAGGGCGGTGATCCTCTGGATCAGACCCTTTTCGATGCGTTTCCATTCATTGTCCGGGATGATCCGGGGCATCAGGTCAAAGGGGAAAATCCGTTCGGTCCCCTGTTTATCGGAATAAACCGTGAACGTCACCCCCTGATTGAGGAAGAAGGTATCCGCCAATAACCGGCGCTGGTCAAATTCATCATGCGAAAGCTGGTTAAATCTCTTAATCAACTTCTTATAATGGGGCCTGACCCGGCCATTTGCATCGAAAGCCTCGTCAAAAAAGCCTTCCGTTTTATACTGATCAAAAGAGTTCTTCATGGATTATGGACCTTGTCATTTATAGCATATTGAAAATCAGAACATTGAGAAGAGCAAATCACGTGCCAGCTTATATAGTAAAAATCGCGAATTCATTTTTATCGCCCCCCCCCCGCAAAAGGAAATATTTTAGCCGCCGCAAATTGCTCCGGGGATATGAAGCACCCCTCAAATCCTATTCTTCGGGCTCATTGGTTCGCGAGGAGGTCGCGCGGAGAGAGTGGCCCGGCCATCTTGGCCATGTTTTTCCCGATCCCAGCGGGCGAGGGCGCCCGTGCTACTTTAATCCTTCCCCCGAGAAACCAGAGGCCGATGGAGGAATTACCCGCAGCAATTTGCTCTGGGGGGGGCTCGTGATCCACAAGAACCGTCATCTAAATGGAATGT
The DNA here is from genome assembly GCA_034440155.1 of Verrucomicrobiota bacterium. Classification (NCBI taxonomy): domain Bacteria; kingdom Pseudomonadati; phylum Verrucomicrobiota; species Verrucomicrobiota bacterium. Next base: position 11,102 of record JAWXBN010000033.1, read on the forward strand.
CCCAAATTTTGGCCCCTATTCCTGCGTTTTTTTACGAAGTCTGATACTTCTTAAAGTTCTCTACCTATTCGAAAATCTCTTTATAGACTTCGTCTCCGTATTGTCTGTGCAGGAAGGTCCGCAGATCGTCTTTGATCAGAACTTCTCGTGAACTGCCGCTCAATCGCTTCACCGAGCACACGCGGGTAGCCTTCGGCTCCGAGGAGGTCGATGATCGCGGCTTCGAGTCGGGCTTCAGTGAATTTCATCGATTATTTATCTCCGTTTCCAAATCGGTTAATGAGGTAATGATATCATCAAATGATGGGCGACGTCCAAAAATCATATCCTGCATAGCGACATAATCATTACGCATCGCATCGAGCACATGATCGGGCGGGATCAGTTTAAGCGTGCCAGACTTTGCCGCTTCATAGTTAGCCCAGCTGCGAGGGTAGAATTTTTTTCTTAAACAGAACGACATCAGCCAGCAGTGCCAAATCTCCCAATGCGGTTCTTTTCAGATTCTCGTCGGATGCCATGAGGCAAAGGTCGTAGTAGTGGCGCGAATAGCGCTCGGGAACGACTGACTCCTCGGGGCGGTGGGCTTCATGGTGTAGTATGGTCGCTTTTTCCCAGAACGTGCGCTCTGCATTGATCGCACGAACAGAGCAGCGCGGTTCATCGAATTGCTCAGGGAAATCCTCCGCGGCGTATGGTGTGATCGTATGCTCCGAATGTGGCAGCCAGGACGCCAAAGGTCCGATCTCCAGTTGGATGTAAGGCAGCAGGCCCTCCGCATGAGACGTTTTCGGATATTCCACCCGGATAATGTGCCCTTGGTCTTTTTCGTCAGGTTTGACCTCTAGGCTGCAATGTGAACCGAGCGCATCATTCAGAAGTGGCAGCATGGTTTGAGCGATGTAGACACAGGCCCACTCGTTGAGTGCCTTATTAAATTTTTGCTGTTTCTTCGTCGAACGTTCCCTCATCGGGTCTTGTCCTCCACCAGCGACTCTCCAATCCAGTACCAAGTCGATGTCCTCAGAAAAGCGGTCAATCAGTCCATAGACTTTTGATAGGCTGGTGCCTCCTTTGAAGACGAGTTGGCCGGACAGGATAGGATGTTCAAATAAATGTTTCAACGTCCAGCAGACCCAGAAATCCTTTTCCACGATGCCAATCGTTCCCATGCCGCGCTTTTCCGCCGTCAGCGTAAAAAGTTCATTCCGATCTTTCTCTGGGAGTGCTGCCACACGATTCATGACTGCATCTCCTTGGCCACGGCTCGTATGACGTCACATACCCACGCTGGAGCCGTCCGGGTATCCCGAAGGATTTTTTCCCACTTGGGTAAGGGGATTGCAGCTTTAAGCTTCTTTCGGATTTCGGCAGTGATTCGCTTTTGTCCCAAAGCTTTCAGTGCCTGCACGATGAGTTCACTTTCACTGTGTTTAAACCCGGATTCTTTCAAAATCCGTTTCTTGAATGTTAATTCCCGCTTTCCGATGAGGAACGTCTTGCTGGGTCCGTCGGAAAGGTAGACTGCCTGTACCGGGACCTGGGTGGAGAGCCCTAGAATATTCAGGGCCGTATTTTCTGACGGCTGGATGCGCCAACCCGATTTACGCGCCAACGCCTGCGCCACCTGCCGGAGATCCGGCTCCATCGGGCCTCCGATCAGTTTACTCACTCGAGGGTAGTCGTATAAGCCACGGAACACCCGTCGAACCGTTCCTTTCGCTTCCAGATTCGTCAATGCCTGGCGAATGGAATCATCCCCTCCGATGTCTAAAAAGTCATTTTTAGAGAATGCCCAACCCCTATGGTTAGCATAAACTCTTTTAACTGCTTTATCTTCAATAGATTCCATGAACTTAGTTTGGACTATATTTTCACAAATTGCACGGCCATTTTGTGAAAATAATGCGCCTTATTTTTGCGGGTCATCTTTGATGAAGGCTGAATTCTGAATGAGTATCAGTGTTATTCTGGGAGGTATTTAATTCCATATTCATCATCCGAACGTATCCGGTATTTGAAGGCCGTTATTGACAGGAACCAGAGGTCGCGCGGAGAGGGTGGCACGGCCATCTTGGCCATGTTTTTCCCGATCCCAGCGGGCGAGGGCGCCCGTGCTACTTTAATCCTTTCCCCGAGAAACCAGAGGCCGATGGAGGAATTACCCGCAGCAGGGCGCGGTAGTGCGACCAGGTGACCTGCGGGGAGAAGGCTGGCAATTCTGCGCCCGGTGGGTGCTGAATTGGCGGAGTTGCACCACCTAAACCGAATTTGATCCCCAGCGGGTGCTGAATTTGAGGCAGCCGCTGGGCGTATGCCTGGTGAAATTTCCGGAAGTTCTGGAGATTGGTGACCGAAAATCCTTGGCCATACTTC